>DASQXT010000257.1:0-2280 GCA_035639575.1 Geodermatophilus sp. | reverse complement strand
CGACTACTACCGCGGCCTCGTCGACGCCTACCCGATCGTCTCCATCGAGGACCCGCTGTCCGAGGAGGACTGGGACGGCTGGATCGCGCTGACCGCCGCCCTCGGCGACCGGGTGCAGATCGTCGGCGACGACCTGTTCGTCACCAACCCGGCGCGGCTGGCCGACGGCATCAGCCGGGACGCCGCCAACGCGCTGCTGGTGAAGGTCAACCAGATCGGCACGCTCACCGAGACCCTCGACGCGGTCAACCTGGCGCACCGCAACGGCTACCGCTGCATGATGAGCCACCGCTCCGGCGAGACCGAGGACACCACGATCGCCGACCTCGCCGTCGCCACCGACTGCGGGCAGATCAAGACCGGTGCCCCGGCCCGCAGCGAGCGCGTCGCCAAGTACAACCAGCTGCTGCGCATCGAGGAGGAGCTGGACGACGCCGCCCGCTACGCCGGTGCGGCCGCCTTCCCGCGGTTGGGCGCGGCGGCCGGCGAGTGACCGGTCGCGCCCGCCCATGAGCGCGGCGCGCGGCCGCCGCGGCGGGTCGGGCGCGGCGCCGTCCGGACGACGGCGCGCCACCGGGCGCCCGCTGTCGGGTGCGCCGTCCCGCCCGGTACCGGCCGGCTCCCGCTCGGGTGCGGGCAGCCGGCCGGAGCCGAAGCGGGCGGTCCGCCGCGCGGCGCGGACGGCGTCGGCCGGCGGTGCGCCCCGGCGTCCGCTGGTCACCGGCCGCGCGGTGCTGCTCGCCGGCCTGGTCCTGGTGCTGCTGCTCACCCTCGCCGGCCCCGTGCGGCAGTTCCTGGCCGGCCGCGCCGAGCTGACCCGGCTGGCCGCGGAGGGCACCGCCCTCGACCAGCGGGCCGAGCAGCTCCAGGAGCAGCTGGAGCGGCAGGCCGACCCGGCCTACCAGGAACGGCAGGCCCGCGAGCGGCTGGCCTACGTCCTGCCCGGTGACCGGCTGGTGGTCGTGGTGGACGGTGAGGCCGTCGAGGGGGACGCCGGCACGGTGCCGGAGCCCCAGGACGGTCACCTCTCCTGGTACGAGGCGCTGCTGCAGTCGGTCGCGGTGGCCGACGGCGACGAGGAGCCCGAGGGGTGAGCGAAGCGATCACGCCGGAGGAGCGGGAGGTCGTGGCCCGCCAGCTCGGCCGGCCGCCGCGTGCCCTGCGGGCGGTCGCGCACCGCTGCCCGTGCGGCCAACCCGACGTCGTGCAGACCTCCCCGCGGCTGGAGGACGGCACCCCGTTCCCGACGCTGTACTACCTGACCTGCCCGCGGGCGAGCGCTGCGGCCAGCCGGCTGGAGTCCACCGGCCGGATGCGCCAGTGGCAGGCCGACCTGGGCACCGACCCCGAGCTGGCCGCGGGTCACCACGCCGCCCACGAGGCCTACCTGGCGGAGCGGGACGCCCTCGGCGAGCTGCCGACCCGCAACACCGCCGGCGGCATGCCCGACCGGGTCAAGTGCCTGCACGCCCTGGCCGCGCACGCGCTCGCCGCCGGCCCGGGAGTCAACCCGGTCGGCGACCGTGCGGTGGCCGAGATGGGGAAGTGGTGGGCCCACGGCCCCTGCGCGCTCCCCGAGGGGGACGACCGATGACCCGCGTCGCCGCGATCGACTGCGGCACCAACTCCATCCGCCTGCTGGTGGCCGACGTCCCGCCGGAGGGGCCGCACACCGACCTGCTGCGCCGGATGGAGGTCGTCCGGCTGGGCCAGGGCGTCGACGCCACCGGCCGGCTCTCCCCGGCCGCCGTCGAGCGCACGCGGAAGGTGCTCGCCGAGTACGCCGGGCAGGCGCGGGAGCTGGGGGCGACCGCGGTCCGCATGGTCGCCACGAGTGCCACCCGCGACGCCGCCAACCGGCGCGACTTCGAGGAGATGGTGCTGGCGACGCTGGGCCGGCGTCCCGACGTCGTGCAGACCTCCCCGCGGCTGGAGGACGGCACCCCGTTCCCGACGCTGTACTACCTGACCTGCGCGCGGCTGACCGCGGACGTCGGGCGCCTGGAGGCGGACGGGCGGATGCGGGTGATGACCGAGCGGCTGGCCGCGGACCCCGAGCTGGCGGCCGGCTACGCCGCCGCGCACGAGTCCTACCTGCTCACCCGGGACAGCCGGGGCGTGCTGCCCACCCGGGCCACCGCCGGCGGCATGCCCGACCGGGTCAAGTGCCTGCACGCGCTGGCCGCGCACGCCCTGGCCGCCGGCCCCGGGGTCAACCCGCTGGGTGACGAGGTGCTGGAGCGCGTCGGGCCGTTCTGGTCCACCCCCTGCCTGCCGGAC
>DASQXT010000256.1:0-2542 GCA_035639575.1 Geodermatophilus sp. | reverse complement strand
CGCTGCTTGCCGGTCAGCCCGGCGGCGTCCCAGTTGACCTCACCGGCGTACAGCACGGCGTTGCGGCCCTTGCCGATGTCGACGAACGCCGCCTCCATGCTGGGCAGCACGTTCTGCACCCGGCCGAGGTAGACGTTGCCGGCGAACGACGTCGCCTGCGCCTGGGTCACGTAGTGCTCGACGAGCACGTCGTCCTCGAGGACGGCGATCTGCGTGCGCTCGCCGCGCTGGCGGATGACCATCGTGCGGTCGACGGCCTCGCGGCGGGCGAGGAACTCGGCCTCGGTGAGGATCGGCGCCCGGCGGCGGCCGTTGTCCCGGCCGTCGCGGCGGCGCTGGCGCTTGGCCTCCAGCCGGGTGGACCCGGTGACGCCCTTGACGTCGTCGTCGCTGGTGGTGCGGCCGTTGCGACCGGCCCGCTCGGGACGGTCGTCGTCGCTCTCCGCGACCGCCTCACCGGCCTCCCCGCTGGACCCGCGGCGGCGCCGCCGGCGCCGGCGGCGGGTGCTCGAGCCGCCCTCGCCCTCGTCGCCCTCGGCGGTGTCCTCGCCGCTGTCGGCGTCCTCGTCGGTCTCGTCGGCCTCGTCGGCCTCCTGCTCCTCGTCGGCGTCCTCGTCGGCGGAGTCGTCGTCCTCGGTGTCGGCGGCGTCGTCCCCGCTGCGCCCACGTCCGCGTCCGCGCCGGCCCCGGCGGCGGCGCCGGCTGCCGCCGGCCCCGTTGTCCTCGCCGTCGTCGGCGCCGGTGTCGTCCTCGGCGTCCGCCCTCTCCTCGTCGGAGTCGGTGTCGGCCTCGGTGTCCTCGCCGCTCGTGGGGGTCTCGTCCGCACCCCCGGAGCGGCGGCGCGAGCGGCTGCGCCGCGACCGCGGCGCGGGGGTCTCGTCCTCGCCGTCCTCGGCCGGCTCGACGTCGGTCTCCTCGACCACCGGCGACTCGGCCAGCGGACGGCGGCTGCGCCGGCGCGGCGGGGCCGGCACGTCGGCCTCGGTCGGCGCGACGAAGCTCACGAACGCCGGGATCGTCGGGGCGACGGGCGGCGCGGGCGGGTGGTCGCCGGGGTCGGCCGCGCCGGCCGGGCGGGTGGCCCGCCGGCGGGGCCGGGCGATGACGGCGGTGGGCTCCGGGGAGCTGAACTGGGCGCCGAAGCGGGAGACCGGGGACTCCTCGGGCTCGGCGGCCGCCGGTTCGGGGTCCTCCGCCACGGCGACGGGCTCCGCTGCCCCCTCGGCGACGGGCTCCGCTGCCTCCTCGGCGGCGGGCTCCTCCTCCGCGGCGGCCTGCTCGCCGGCGTCGTCGTCCTCACCGGCCTCGGCGACGCGGACGTCGTCCTCGGCCGCGGCGTCCTCCGTGCCCTGCGGCAGGGCGGTGGGGTCGAGGCCCTCGTCGGCCGGGGTGGTCGTGCTGTCGTCTGTCTGGTCGGCCACGCGTGGCTCGCCTCCTGTGTGGTGCTCCCGGGCGCCGATCACGAGGACTGGCGGCCGCGCAGGAGCACGGGGTCGGACGGGTCGGGCCCCCGCGCCGGGTGCGGCGGCAGGCGCGACCCGCGAAGTCTGGGGGTCGGTGTCCGGGCGAGGAGTTGCCGCGGCCGGGCGCCGGTGGTGCGGGTCCTTCGGTGGTGCGAGATCTCGGGGTGCGTCACGTCTGGCAGCCGTGTCGCTCGACGTCGTGCGGCCCCGGGGCCCTCCGGTCAGACCGTGGCGGGCTCCCCCTGGCAGCGGGTGCTCGCGACGCGGTCCGGGCCGAGCGGGTCGGCCACGGTCCCGTTGTCGTCGAGCCGGCCCTGCGCCTCACGCACGGCCCGTGGGGGCGACGGCGGGCGCAGGTCGGCGACGGCAGCGAGCGCGGCCAACACGTCGTCGGGTCGAACGGCGGGCGTCACCTGCCGGACGACCATGTGCAGTATGGCACAACCTGCCTCCTCGCCCGCCGACGCGGCGGCCACGGCCGGCCGGGCGTCGATGTCGCGCAGGCCGTTCTTGGTGCGCTTCTCGACGGTGACCACGTCGGCGGCGAGGAACGCCTCGACGGCGGCCGCGAGCTCGGCCGGCGCCACCCCCGGCAGCTCCACGCGCCAGGTCGTGGCGTCGATCCGGTCGGCCAGCGACCCGGGGCCCAGGGCCTCCACGCACTCGAGGACGTCGATGCCCGGCGGCAGCGAGGCGTCCAGCGCGGCACGCACCTCCTCGGGGTCGCGCCGCTCGGCCAGGCCGATCTCCACGTACTCGGCCTCGCTGGCCGCGCCCGTGGGCGCCGCGCCGACGTAGGAGATCTTCGGGTGCGGTGAGAAGCCGGCGGAGAAGGCCATCGGCACCCGCGCGCGGCGCAGTGCCCGCTCCAGGGCGCGGGCGAGGTCGCGGTGCGAGGCGAAGCGCAGCGGCCCGCGCTTGGCGTAGCGCAGCCGCAGCTTCTGCACGGTGGGTGGCGGGGGCGGCCCCTCGGGCTGGCGGGCCACTAGCGGCCGACGACCGTGAGCGGCAGCAGGCTGCGCCCGGTGGGACCGATCTGGATCTCGGTGCCGTTGGTCGGGCAGACGCCGCAGTCGTAG
>DASQXT010000255.1:0-3233 GCA_035639575.1 Geodermatophilus sp. | reverse complement strand
CCGCGCACTTACCGCCGTCCCTTCACGTAGCGCCCGAAGGCCCGCTGGATCTCCCGGCGCGAGTCGCGCTCGGCCAGGTCCTGCCGCTTGTCGTAGGACTTCTTGCCCTTGGCGAGGGCGAGGGTCGCCTTGACCTTGCCGTCCTTGAAGTACAGGTCGAGCGGCACGAGGGTCAGGCCGCCCTCCTTGGTCTTGCCGATGAGCTTGTCGATCTCGGCGCGGTGCATGAGCACCTTGCGCTTGCGCCGCGGGGCGTGGTTGGTCCACGTGCCCTCGGTGTACTCGGGGATGTGCACGTGCTGCAGCCAGACCTCGCCGTCGTCCACCGTGGCGAAGCCGTCGACGAGCGAGGCACGGCCGGCACGCAGGCTCTTCACCTCGGTGCCGGTGAGCACCAGGCCCACCTCGTAGGTGTCGAGGATCGAGTAGTCGTGCCGCGCCTTCTTGTTCTGGGCGATGAGCTTCCGCCCCTGTTCACGCGGCAATGTTCCTCCGTCGTCCTTGGTCCGGCCCCGTCCAGGGGCCCGCCCTGAGCGTGCGAAGGGTGGGGAGGACGGGGTCCTTCTGCTCGTCGCGGAGGCCTCCGGCCCCCACTCCTCGGACCGCCCGCGCGGGGCGGCTCACCACCGCCAACTCTAGATGCGCACGTACAGGCGCAGTGTCACGTAGGCGGCGACGGCGGCCAGGCCCACGCCGGCGGCGGCGATCACCGGGCTGATGAAGGCGATCTGGCCCCAGTCGACCGGCGGGATGATCCCGGCGCGGATCGGCCCGGCGAGGGTCTTGTCGACGAACAGGATCTTGGTGACGACCAGCCCGCCGATGGCCAGCAGCGCACCGATCAGCCCGGCCAGCGCGGCCTCGAGGATGAACGGCAGCTGGGTGTACCAGCGGGAGGCGCCGACCAGTCGCATGATGTTGGTCTCGTTGCGCCGGTTGAACGCGGCCAGCTGGATCGTGTTGGAGATCAGCAGCAACGCCGCGAGCGCCTGGACGACGGCGACGGCGATCGTCGCGTTGCGGGCGCCGTTGAGCAGGCTGAACAGCCGGTCGAGGAAGTCGCCCTCGTCGCGCACCTGGTCCACGCCGTTCTGCCCGTTCGGGAACTCCGCGGCGATGACCTCGTAGCGCTCGGGGTTGACCAGCTCGACGCGGAAGCTCTCGGGCAGCGCGTCCGGCGGGGTGTTCTGCACGAGCTCCGGCTGCTGGCTGAACTGCTGCTGGAAGCGGGCGTAGGCCTCTTCCTTGGACTCGTAGATGTGGTTGGCCACCTCCGGCGAGTCCGACAGCTGCTGGTCGATGGCCGCCCGCTGCTCGTCGGTGACGTCGTCGGCCAGGAAGATGGAGACCTGCACCTTGTCGTAGTAGATCTCCTTCATGTCGGAGATCATCCCGGCGATCAGCAGACCGGTGCCCATGAGGCCGAGCGAGATGGCCGTGGTCAGGATCATCGCGACCGTCATGGTCAGGTTGCGACGCAGCCCGGTGGCCACCTCGGAGAGCACGAAGTTGACGCGCATTGGTTCCCTGTCGTGAGGTCAGGCAGGTGGAGGCGGGGGTGCCGCGTCAGCGGCCGATCCGGTGCAGCCGGGTCAGCGGCCGACCCCGTAGACACCGCGCGACTGGTCGCGGGTGAGGACTCCCCCGTTGAGCTCGATCACGCGACGGCGCATCGAGTCGACGATGTGGTAGTCGTGCGTCGCCATGACGACCGTCGTCCCGGTCCGGTTGATGCGCTCCAGCAGCAGCATGATGCCCTCGCTGGTCTCCGGGTCGAGGTTGCCGGTGGGCTCGTCGGCCAGCAGCACCAGCGGCCGGTTGACGAACGCGCGGGCGATGGCGACGCGCTGCTGCTCGCCACCGGAGAGCTCGCTGGGCAGCCGGTTGGCCTTGCCCTCGAGGCCGACCATCTCCAGCACCTCGGGGACGACCCGCTTGATGGTCCGCTGGGGCTTGTTGATGACCTCCAGCGCGAAGGCCACGTTCTGCGCCACGGTGCGGTTGCGCAGCAGGCGGAAGTCCTGGAAGACGCAGCCGATGGTGCGGCGGAGCTTGGGCACCTGCCACTTGCTCATCGTGTTGAGGGTCTTGCCGTTGACGATGACGTTGCCCTTGGTGGGGTCGTCCTCCTTGAGCAGCAACCGCAGGAAGGTCGACTTGCCCGAACCCGAGGAGCCGATGAGGAAGACGAACTCGCCCTTGTCGATCTCCGTCGACACGTCCTCGAGAGCCGGCCGCGAGCTGGCCGGGTAGAGCTTGGTGACGTGTTGCAGTTCGATCACGAGGGGCCACGGTACCTCTCCGACCCGGGGGACCGGAGTGTCACGCGCGGTCGGCCGCCGTCCCGTCCCGACGGAGCGTGAGCGACTCCGCACGGGGCCCGGGACACCCGTCACCCAGCGTGGCGCATCCGGCGTCCGGCCGTGCGACGGGTGTGACGAACGGGACGCCTGGTCCGTTCGCCGCTCCGGGGCCCGCCTCAGCTGGACGGCACGGCCTCCTGCTGACGGCGCCACCGGATGCCGGCCTCGATGAACGAGTCGATGTCACCGTCGAGTACCGCCGTGGTGTTGCCGGTCTCCTGCTCGGTGCGCAGGTCCTTGACCATCTGGTACGGGTGCAGGACGTAGGAGCGCATCTGGTTGCCCCAGCTGCTGCCCTCCCCGCGCAGCGCGTCCATCTCGGCCCGCTGCTCCTCCTGCCGCTTGGCCAGCAGCCGCGCCTGCAGCACCCGCATGGCCGCTGCCCGGTTCTGGATCTGGGACTTCTCGTTCTGGCAGGAGACGACGATGCCGGTCGGCAGGTGGGTGATCCGGACGGCGGAGTCGGTGGTGTTCACGCTCTGCCCGCCGGGGCCGCTGGACCGGAAGACGTCGATGCGGATCTCGTTCTCCGGGATGTCGACGTGGTCGGTCTGCTCGACGACGGGCAGCACCTCGACGCCGGCGAACGACGTCTGGCGGCGGCCCTGGTTGTCGAACGGCGAGATGCGCACCAGCCGGTGCGTGCCCTGCTCGACCGAGAGCGTGCCGTAGGCGTAGGGCTGCTTGACCGCGAAGGTCGCCGACTTGATGCCGGCTTCCTCCGCGTAGCTGACGTCGTAGAGCTCGACGGGGTACTTGTGCCGCTCGGCCCAGCGCAGGTACATCCGCATGAGCATCTCGGCGAAGTCGGCGGCGTCGACGCCCCCGGCCTCGGAGCGGATGGTCACCAGCGCCTCGCGGGAGTCGTAC
>DASQXT010000254.1:0-14726 GCA_035639575.1 Geodermatophilus sp. | reverse complement strand
CATCGGCATCGACGCGACCTCCGGTCAGCAGCGGCTCACCTTCGGCATCGGCGAGCTCGCCGACGGCATCGACGTCGTCGTCGTGGCGGTCGGCCTGTTCGCCGTCGGCGAGGCGCTGTGGACCGCCGCGCACCTGCGCCGCCGCCCGGTCGACGTCATCCCCGTGGGCAACCCGCGGATGAGCCGGTCGGACTGGAGCCGCTCGTGGAAGCCGTGGCTGCGCGGCACCGTGATCGGGTTCCCCTTCGGCGCCATCCCCGCCGGTGGCGCCGAGGTGCCGACGTTCCTCTCCTACGTCACCGAGAAGCGGCTGTCCAAGCACCCGGAGGAGTTCGGCAAGGGTGCCATCGAGGGCGTGGCCGGCCCGGAGGCGACCAACAACGCCTCCGCCGCCGGCGGTCTGGTGCCGCTGCTCACGCTCGGCATCCCGACCACGGCCACCGCGGCGGTCATGCTCTCGGCGATCGAGAGCTACGGCATCCAGCCCGGCCCCCGGCTGTTCGCCACCGAGCCGGAGCTGGTCTGGGGCCTGATCGCGAGCCTCTTCATCGGCAACGCGGCGCTGCTGGTGCTCAACCTGCCGCTGGCCCCGGTGTGGGCCAAGCTGCTGCGGATCCCGCGCTCGTACCTGTACGCGGGCATCCTCTTCTTCGCCAGCCTCGGCGCCTACGCGGCCAACGCCAACACGTTCGACCTGTTCCTGCTGCTGGTGATCGGCGCGCTGGGCTTCACGATGCGGCGCTACGGCCTGCCACTGCTGCCGGCGATCATCGGCGTGATCCTCGGCCCGTACGCGGAGGAGGAGCTGCGCCAGGCGCTGCAGATCAGCAACGGCGACGTCGGCGGGCTGTTCGAGCCGATCTCGGTCGTGGTCTACGTGATCGTCGTCCTCGTGCTGCTGTTCCCGCTCGTGCGCCGCGTGCTGCCGAAGAAGGCGCACGTGCCGGTGCTCGACGAGGCGGTGCACGAGATCGAGGAGGCGCACCACCACCACGGGACGACCGAGGCGGTCTCGGTCGAGGCCCGCAGGCCCGGCGACCGGGGTGAGCCCGGCGCCTGACCGCGGGCAGGCAGAGGGGGAGGGAGGCCACGGGCCTCCCTCCCCCTCTGCCGTTCCTGCTGACCGGAGCCCACCCGCACCGGGACGGAGGGCGACCGCCACACCCGGTCACGACCGCTCCCCTTCCCCGCGCCGACGGCGGGGTCGACACTGCTGGCGCCCGCCGGTGTCGCCGGGTGTCGTTCTGGGTCGTCCGCCCGGCGACGCCGACGCGGTCGTGCACCCGTGCCCCCTTCCAGGGCCCCACCGCCGGCCTCGTCCCGGGTCCCACCCTGAGCCTGCGAAGGGCGGGGAGGACGAGGTCCTCCCACGGCGCGGGGCAGGAGGGTCCTCCCACGAGGGCGCAGCCATGACAGAGCTGCTCGGTCGGCTGGGACAGCTGACCGAGGGCAGCCTCCGGCTCGACCTCCGCACGGTCCTCGCCGACGACACCGACGGCGTGGTCGTCATGCGGACCAGCGCCCGCCGCGGGGACCGCTCCTTCGCGGACGGGCTCGAGGTGCACGTCCACCGGTTCAGGGACGGCCGGGTCACCGAGTGGCGCCAGGCGTTCGACGACCAGTACGCGGTCGACACCGTCCTGGGGTGAGGCGTCAGCCGGCACCGGCGGGCAGTGCCGGGCCCTCGTCCTTGAGCACCACGCCCGAGGCGCCGAGCTCGCGGGCCGCGCCGAGCAGCGCGGCCACGGTGTCGGCGGCCTGCGGGTAGGACAGCCCGTGCGGCGGGCGGACGTTGGAGACACAGTTGCGCTCCGAGTCCGCCCGCCCGACCCGTGGGGCCCAGGTCAGGTAGACGCCGAGCGAGTCCGCCGACGACAGGCCCGGCCGCTCGCCGATCAGGACGACGACGGCCCGCACCCCCAGGGCCTCCCCCACGGCGTCGCCGAGCGCCACCCGCGCCTGGGAGGCCAGCACCAGCGGGGCGACCGACCAGCCGGGCAGCCGCTCGAGCAGCGCGGTCACCAGACCCGCGGCGTGCTCGTGCACCGCCCGCGGGGAGAGCCCGTCGGCGATCACGACCGCGAGGTCGGCGTCCGCCCGCGGCAGCGACGTGCCCGCCGCGAGCTCCCGGCCGAGGTCGGGCCGCTGCAGGTAGGTGGCCCGGTCAGGAGCGGCCGAGTGCACCTCGAGCGACTCGAGCGCCGGGCCCAGCGCCGTGCTGCCGAGCGCCGAGTCCAGCGCGGCCCGGACGAGGTCGGGGTCCAGCGGCTGGTGCACCGCGTCGCGCGCGGCGGCGTGGGCGGCGCGGAACTCCAGCTCCCGTGCGGTGGGCAGCGCGTCGCCGGCCCGCCCGAGCGCGACCCGCGCGCGGGTCGCCGAGCGCAGCACCGACCACGGGTCGTCGCTCGCCGGCAGCGGCCGGTCCAGGGCGTCGGTCATGCTCCGCTCCTCACGCCGATGCTCCTCACGACGAGGCCGCCGCGAGGAGGGCCCGCGCGGCAGGCGCGTCCGCGGTCAGCTCCCGCACCCGGCCGGCGTCGTCGAGCAGGTCCATCCGGGCCAGCCACGCCTCGAACTCCGGAGCCGGCCGCAGCCCGAGCACCGAGCGGGTGGTGAGCACGTCGGAGAAGGCCAGCGACTGGTAGTGCAGCATCACGTCGTCCATCCCGGGCACGGCGATGAGGAACGTGCAGCCGGCCGCCCCGAGCAGCAGCATCAGCGAGTCCATGTCGTCCTCGTCGACCTCGGCGTGGTTCGTGTAGCAGACGTCCACGCCCATCGGCAGGCCGAGCAGCTTGCCGCAGAAGTGGTCCTCCAGCCCGGCGCGCAGCACCTGCTTGCCGTCGTAGAGGTACTCCGGGCCGATGAAGCCGACGACGGTGTTGACCAGCAGCGGGTCGAAGTGCCTGGCGACGGCGTAGGCGCGGGCCTCCAGGGTCTGCTGGTCGACCGGCCGGCCCCCGATGCCGTGGTGCGCGTCGGCCGACAGCGCCGAGCCCTGCCCGGTCTCGAAGTAGGTGACGTTCGAGCCGACCGTGCCGCGGCCCAGCGCCAGCGCCCCGGCGCGGGCCTCGGCGAGCAGGTCGAGGGTGACGCCGAACCCGCGGTTGGCCGGCTGGGTACCGGCGACCGACTGGAACACCAGGTCGACCGGCGCACCCTGCTCGAGCGCCCGCAGCGTGGTGGTCACGTGCGCGAGCACGCAGGACTGGGTCGGGATGTCGTACCGGGTGATCACCTCGTCGACCAGTTGCAGCAGGGCGACCGTGCGGGCCGGCGAGTCGGTGGCCGGGTTGATGCCGATGACGGCGTCCCCGCAGCCCTGCAGCAGCCCGTCGACGATGGACGCCGTCACGCCCAGCGGGTCGTCGGTCGGGTGGTTGGGCTGCAGCCGGGAGGCCAGCCGGCCGGGCAGGCCGAGGGTGCTGCGCAGCCCGGTGACCACCCGGGTGCGCCGGCCGACGGCGACCAGGTCGGCGTTGCGCATCAGCTTCGAGGTGGCCGCGACCATCTCCGGGGTCAGCCCGAGGGCCAGCTCGCTGATCGACGCCTCGTCCCCCGCCGCGGCCCAGGCGAGCAGCCGGTCGCGGAACTCCCCCACCGTGAGCGACGCGACCGGCGCGAAGGCGACCGGGTCGTGGGTGTCGAGGACCAGCCGGGTGACGTCGTCCTCGTCGTAGCCGACCACCTGCTCGTCGAGGAAGGTGGCCAGCGGCAGGTCGGCGAGCAGCGTCTGCGCGGCGACCCGCTCGGCGGCCGACTCCGCGGCGCAGCCGGCGAGGACGTCGCCGGAGCGGGCCGGTGTCGCCCTCGCCATCAGCTCCACCAGCGTCGGGAACTCGTAGGTGTGCCCGCCGACCGTGCCCCGCCGTCGGCTCACCGGACGTCCTCCTCCGCGTCGGCCAGCAGCTCGAACTCCTCCTCCGGCGCCGACGCCACCAGGTGGTGGCGGCTGTACAGGGCGAAGTAGGCGAGGAACGCGGCGTAGGCGGCGAGGGTCCAGAGCGCGGCGGTGACGTCGACGAGGAAGGTGGCCAGGACCGCGGCGGCGGCGAGCACCAGCGCGACGCCGGTGGTCGCCGTCCCGCCCGGCGTCCGGTAGGGGCGCGGCAGGTCCGGCTCGCGGCGGCGCAGCACGATGTGGCTGACCATCATCAGCACGTAGGACACCGTCGCACCGAAGACGGCCATGTCGAGCAGCATCGCGCCCTGCCCGGTCAGCGACAGCACGAAGCCGATGGCCCCGGGGACCAGCAGGGCCAGCATCGGCGCCTTCCGCGCGTTGGTCACCGACAGCGCCCGCGGCAGGTAGCCGGCGCGGGACAGCGCGAACGTCTGCCGCGAGTACGCGTAGATGATCGAGAAGAAGCTCGCCACCAGCCCGAACAGGCCGGCGTAGTTGACCACCCGGGTCAGGCCCTCGGGTGCGCCGGCACCGGCCAGCGCGTCGACCGGCGGGTTGCCCGAGCCCGCGATCGCCGCCGACCCGGCCGCGCCCGGGGTGAACACCAGCATGAGGACGGCGAGGACGACGAGGACCCCCATCGCCGCGACGATCCCCCGCGGCATGGACCGCGCCGGGTCGCGGGCCTCCTCGGCGGCCAGCGGCACGCTCTCCACGGCGAGGAAGAACCAGATGGCGAACGGGAAGGCCGCCCAGATGCCGATCAGCCCGTACGGCAGGAACGCCGAGGCGCCGGCGGCGTCGGTGGGTGCGATGTCGAGCAGGAGCGCGCCGTCGAACCGCGGGATCGCGCCGGACAGGAACACCACCAGCCCGGCCAGCGCGACGACGGTGACGGCGAACATCGCCTTGAGCGCCTCGCCGACGCCCAGCAGGTGGATGCCGATGAACAGCGCGTACACCACGAGGTAGACCCACCAGCCGTCGGTGATGCCGAACAGCCCGAGCGACTCGACGTAGGCGCCGATGAAGGTGGCGATCGCGGCCGGCGCGATCGCGTACTCGATGAGCACGGCGACGCCGGTGGCGTACCCGCCCCACGGGCCCAGCGCGCGCCGGGCGAAGGTGTAACCGCCCCCGGCGGTCGGCAGCGCGGAGCCGAGCTCGGCCAGCCCGAACACCATCGCGGTGTACATGACCGCCATGAGGACGACGGCGATCAGCAGCCCGCCGAAGCCGCCCTGGGCCAGGCCGAAGTTCCAGCCGGCGTAGTCACCGGAGATGACCGCCGAGACGCCGAGACCGGCCAGCAGCACCCAGCCCGCCGTCCCGCTGCGCAGCCGGCGTCTCTCGAGGTAACCGGCCTCGACCCGCTCGCCCTCGACGCCCGCGTGCGCGGACCTCGGGTGGGTGGAGCGGGAGGTGGGATCAGCGGTCATCGGCGCCTCCGGGTCTCGGCCCGCCGGAGGCGGGCAGGGCCAGCGTGGTCCCGCGTCAGCGCCGGGTCAACGGGCTGCGCCGGGCGCAACACGCAGTTCACGGCGCCGTCCCGGGTGCTGCCGCCCTCCGCCCGCGTGGGGGATGATCCCGGCAGGCACCACCGGATCGGGTGGGACACGGAGGTCGGGCAACGGTGACGCCGGGACGGGACACGCGGGCGGACGACGGCGAGCTGCTCGCCCTGCTGGCGGCGGGCGGCGACCTGAGGGCCTTCCTGGGCGACCTGGTGCGCCTGGCCGTCCGGCAGGTCCCGCGCGCGGAGGCCTGCGGGCTCACCCTGGCCCGCGACGCCACCGGGATGACCGTGGCGAGCACCGGGCCCCTGGCCGAGCAGGCCGACCAGCGGCAGTACCAGCAGGACACCGGCCCGTGCCTGGAGTCGATGCGGACCGGCACCGTCGTCCGCGTGGACGACATGGCCGCCGAGGAGCGCTGGACGCCCTTCCCGGCGCAGGCCGCGGAGCTCGGCGTCCGGTCGTCGCTGTCGCTGCCCCTGGTGGTCGAGGGGCGCAGCCGCGGTGCGCTGAACCTCTACGCCACCGAGCCGCGGGTGTTCGGCGCCGACGAGGCGACCGCGTACCGCTGGGCGGAGCGGGCCACCGGCGCGCTCGCGGTGGCGCTGCGGATCGCCGACAGCGACTCCCGCGCCGAGTCCCTCCTCGGCGGGCTGGACACCCGGGCCACCATCGGGCAGGCGGTGGGCCTGCTCATGGCACAGGAGCGGGTTCCCGCCGAGCGGGCCTTCGACCTGCTGCGGATCGCCTCGCAGCGGCGCAACGTCAAGCTCCGCGACGTCGCCGCGGGCGTCGTCGCCGCGTTCGAGGAGGGCCTGGCCGACGGGCGCGAGCGGTGGTGACCGCGCCGTACGTCAGAGGCCGTGCCAGCGGCCGTCCTTGGCGTTGCGCTCCTGCCGCGGGGCGAACACGTTGCCCTCGGTGGGCGGTGCGCCGTCCCCCGCCAGGGCGAACACCCGGAACAGCGGCCCGACCAGCGCGTCGTACACCGCCGGCAGCAGCCGGAACCCGGCGATGACGACCGGGTTGGCGAACCCGGACTGCACCAGCCGCCGCGGCCGGTCCAGCCGGGCCACCACCGCGCGCGCCACCCGCTCCGGCGAGTACACCGGGGGCGGCGGCCGGCCGGTGCTGCCGGCCCACGTCGCGCCCTGGTAGTAGATCGGGGTGTTGACGCCGCCGGGGGCGACGGCGGAGACGTGCACGCCCGGGACGTCCCGGGTCTCCTGCTGCAGCGTGCGGACCAGGCCCAGCTGCCCCCACTTGGCCGCCGCGTAGGTGCCCATGAACGGCGCGGTCACCGACGCCAGCAGCGAGCTGACGACGACGAGGTGGCCGGCGCCCTGGCGGCGGAACACCGGCAGCGCGCTGCGGGCGACGTTCGCGGTGCCGTGCAGCGAGGTGTCGACGACGGCCTCGAAGGCCTCGCGGGGCACGTCCTCGATCCGGCCGTAGGCCATGGTCTGCGCCGAGTGCACGACGGCGTCGAGCCGGCCGAGGCGCTCGACCGCGGTCTCGACCGCCCGCTGCACGGCGCCGGCGTCGGTGACGTCGGCGGGACACACGAGGACGTCGGCCGCCCCCGACTCCCGGGCCTCGGCCGCGGTCTCCTCCAGCGCCTCGCGGCCCCGGGCGACGAGCACCAGCCGGGCGCCCCGGGCGGCGAGGGTGTGCACGGTGGCCCGGCCGATCCCGCTCGAGGCGCCGGTGACGAGGGCGGTCAGGGGGCGGGGCGGCGCGGCGGGCGGCGGCATGCGGCTCCTCGGGCTCGGGAGGGGTGGACGCGCGGACGGGTCCCGGGCGCGTCGGTGGAGTGGCTCTACCCACCGTCGTCCCCGCTCATGCGAGGGAGTCCCCCGCCTGCCCCACCCAGGTCACGCGGGCAGGACGTCGTACAGCCAGCCGGGGCCGGTGACCGGGACGCCGTCGGGCAGCCGGGCGCGCAGCCCGCGGTCGGCGGTGACCACCAGCTGCTCCCGGGCCTCCGCGGCCAGCCGGGCGGCGAACCCGGCCAGCGCGTCGTCGCCGCTCCCCTCGGCCCGCACGAGGGTGACGCCGTCCGGGGCGTCGACGCCCCGCGCGGCGCCCTCGACGACGGCCACCACCTCGTCGCAGACGACCGTTCTCCCGCCGGGCGCGGGCAGCTCGCGACCGGCCAGCGGAGCCAGCCGCCGCAGCAGCCGCGAGGTCGCGCCGGCGCGGTCGCGCCACCAGCCGTCGGGCCGGGAGCCGACCACGTTCGCGGTGTCCACCAGCAGCACGACCACCGAGCCCGCCCCTCTCCGGCGTGTCGTTTCCGCTGGCCCGCACCGGGCACTCCGCGGGCACGTCCGGCTCCGATCTTCCCCAGGAGGCCCCCATGGCGCGCACCGACCACCCCCTGCCGGGCGCCGACGGAGCGGCCCGGGAGGCCGTCTCCCGGGACGCCGTGGCCGTCCAGCGGTCGCAGTTCGGTGGCACCCACTGGGCAGCGGCCTTCTTCGGCTGGCTGTCGGCGACGGGCCTGGCGGTGCTGCTGCTCGCGCTGGTGTCGGCGGCCGACGTCGCGCTGGGCCTGACCGAGGGCGCGTCGGCCGAGGCGATCGGGCTGCGCGGGGCGATCGCGCTGCTCGTCGTCCTCTTCCTCTCCTACCTGGCCGGCGGGTACGTGGCCGGGCGGATGTCCCGCTTCAGCGGCGCCCGGCAGGGCCTGGCCGTGTGGCTGACCGGCCTGGTCGTCGTCCTGCTGTGCTCCGGTGCCGCGGCCCTGATGGGCAGCGAGTTCAACGTGCTGGCCCGGCTGGAGCTGCCGCGCATCCCGGTCGGCGAGGGCACCGCCACCACCGGGGGCCTGGTCACGCTCGCCGCTGCCGCCGCGGCCACGCTGGTCGGGGCCTCGCTCGGCGGCGCCCTGGGCACCCGCTACCACCGGAAGGTCGACCGGGCGGGTTTCGCCGGCTGAGGCTCCCGGACGTCAGCAGGCGCTCCTACGCTCCCGCCCATGTGCCGCAACATCCGGCCGCTGGCCAACTTCGAGCCCCCTGTCACCGACGACGAGGTGCACGCCGCCGCGCTGCAGTACGTGCGCAAGATCAGCGGGACGACGAAGCCGTCACAGGCCAACGCCGAGGTCTTCGACCGCGCCGTCGCGGAGGTCGCCGAGGCCTCCGCCCGGCTGCTGGCCGCGCTGGTCACCACCGCGCCGCCCAAGGACCGCGAGGAGGAGGCGGCCAAGGCGCGCCGGCGGGCGGCGCTGCGCTACGGCAGCTGAGGAACGATCACGCGCGATCGAGTGTGGATCTCCGAGACGGGGTAGAGCGACTCCACCCACAGACCCTCAGGAGGAGCTCAGCAATGGCGCGTAACACCCTGTCCCGCTCGCTGCACGACCTCGGACTCTCCGCCTGGTTCGGCGGCACCCTGGCCAACGCCGTGGCACTCAACGCCGCGGCCGGCGAGGCCGGCGGCGCCTCGGACACCGGCCGGGTCGCCAACGCCGGCTGGGACCGGTGGACGCCGGTCAACGCCGCGGCCATCGGCGCGCACCTGATCGGCAGCGTCGGCCAGCTGCGGGCCAACCGGCAGCGCGTGGCCAACCAGGAGGGCGTGGGCGGGATGAGCGCGCTCAAGACGGTGCTGACCGCGGCCGCGCTGGGCGTCACCGCCTACAGCCGCGCACTGGGCCGGGTCGTCTCCGACGCCGGGGCCACGCCGTCCCGCTCGGGCACCAAGCCCAGCAGGCGGGCCAAGGCCGAGGTCGCCGTCGCGCAGGCCAAGCTCGACCAGCTGCAGTGGGTGATCCCCGCGCTGACCGGCGCCCTCGTCGTGGTCAGCTCCTACGCCGGTGAGCAGCAGCGGCCCAGCGAGGTCGCGCGCGGGCTCGCCGCGCGCTGACCGCACCCAGCACCTCCGAGCCCGACCAGGAGCCCCGGTGACCCGCGTACTCGACGCCCACGACCGGACGCACGCCGGTGGCGGGGCCACCCGCTGCCCGGACTGCACCGACGGGCTGGGCAAGCCGCGGCCGGTCGAGCCCGGCTCGTGGCGGGACCGCGTCCGGCGCAACCCCGGACTGGCCACCACCTACCGGGTCGCGGTGTTCGTCGCCGGGCTGCTGTTCGTCCTGCTCGGCCTGGCGCTCACCGTCCTGCCCGGGCCGCTCACCATCCCGCCGGTGCTCATCGGTCTGTGGGTGTGGTCGACGGAGTTCGAGTGGGCGCGGCGGTTCTTCGTGACCTTCCGCCGCAAGGCCCGTGACACCTGGGCGCACGCCAGGCAGCACCCGGTGAGCTCGGCAGCGGTGACCATCGGCGGCCTGGTCGCGGCCGGTGTCGCCTTCTGGGCGGTGGGCCACTACCACCTGGTGGACCGCGCCGTGGCAGCCGTCACGGGCTGACCGCGCACGGACGAGGCCCGGTGGACCGGATCGGTGCACCGGGCCTCGTCGTGTCTCAGCCCCGTCCGACCTCGCCGGGATCGGGAGTGCGGAACGGCGGGTCGTCGTCCGGACCGCTCCCGGCCGTCGCCTGGGCGCCGTCGTCCCCGGTCCCGGCCTCCTCGACACCGGCGCCCTCGGGGCCGGCCTCCCCGGCGCCGGCCTCCTCGGGCCGGTCGGGTTCCTCGCCGCCGACGCCGAAGCCGTCCGCGGTCGGCGGAGCGCCCGCACCGGGGTCGGCCGCGGGGATGCCGTCGTCCCCTCGGCCCAGGTTCGGTTCCATGGGGGTCCACATCGACACGTCGTCCTCCCGGGGTACCTGGCGTGTGTACTGCGGGTACCCGGCTCCGCCGCGTGGCACCATCCCGCCGAAGGTGGACGGCAGGTGAGCGGGGAGGCGGCCACGATGACCGACGTGCGGAGCTCGCAGCGCAGCGAGGACTCGTCGGGAGAGAGCCGCAAGGAGCGGATCGACCGCGAGCTCATGGAGCTGCTCAACGAGCTGCGGGTGGCACTGCCCGGGGTGCAGTTCCTCTTCGCGTTCCTGCTGGTGGTCCCGTTCCAGCAGCGCGGCGCCCAGCTCACCGACTTCCAGCGCGACGTCTACTTCGCGACGCTGCTCGCCGCCGCGGTGGCGACCGGGTTGCTCATCGCGCCGGCCGCGCAGCACCGGGTGCTGTTCCGGCAGCACGACAAGGAGGCCCTGCTGCGGCGCAGCAACCGGTCGGCGTTCCTCGGCCTGACCGTGCTGGCGCTGGCGATCGTGGGCGCGATCCTGCTGGTGACCGACGTGCTCTTCGACCTGACGCTGGCCTGGTCCACCGCCGCGGTCGTGGGTGCCCTGCTGGTCTGGTGGTGGATCGCCGTCCCGTACTGGAAGCGCGCGCACAACGAGCAGGACGACTGAGGAAGGACCCCGTCCTCCCCACCATTCGCACGCTCACGGCGGTGCCCTGGACGGGGCCTGCGGCGGGCGGCCGAGGGCCGCGCGGATGGCGTCGGCGACCGCGTCGGGGTCCTCGTGCTCCCAGAACCGGAGCACCCGCCAGCCCTTGGCGCGCAGCACCGCATCGGCCCGCCGGTCACGGGCGACGTTGCCGCCAGCTTGGCGGCCCACCACTCCCGGTTCGCCTGCGGGAGGTGCCTGCACGTCGGCCACCGTGCAGGGTCCCGCCCCGAGCTTGCGAGGGGTGGGGGGCACGGTGGTCCTTTCCCAGGTCCCCGCGCGCCCGGGTGCCGGCGCACGGGCGGACGTCGACGCGGTAGCGGACACCGCGGGCGTGCAACCGCCGACGGACGGCGAGCTCGTGCGCGGTGTCGCGGCGCGGTTGGCGACGGAACCGCCGGGCCACCACCTCAGACGTGGGTGGTGGGCTCGGCCCAGGACCTGCGGTCACCTCTCCCTCCTCGGCCGCGGACGATACGGCGCACCGACGACACCTCCGGCCGCCGAGGAAGGGTCGCCTAACCTGCTGGGCGTGAGCACGACGGCGGACCAGGTGTCCGCACCGCCGCAGCCGGTCCGCGTGCCCTCGGCGCCGACCCGCTGGTTGGTGCTCGAGCTGCTGCCACCGCTGGCCGTCGTCCTCCTGGGCACGGTGCTGCTCCTGCCGGGGCACGGTCTGTGGTTCGACGAGCTGTTCACCGCCGAGGTGGGGCGCCGGTCGTACGCCGAGATCCTCACGGCGATCGTCGAGGGACGCGGGACGACGAGCTACCTGGCCGACGTCCCGCCGTCGTACAACGCGCCCTGGTACTTCGTGGTGCACACGTGGGTACTGCTGCCGGGGATCGGCGGCGACACGTCGCTGCGGGTGCTCTCGCTGCTGGCGACCGCCGGCGGGCTGGCCCTGGTCACGCGGGCGGTGAGCCGGCTGACCTCGCGCGCGGCGGGGGTGCTGGCCGGGGTCGTGCTGGCGGCGAGCCCGCTGCTGCTGGAGCAGGCGGTGGAGGCCCGCCCGTACGGGCTGGCGGTGCTGGCGACCGGCGGGGCGCTGCTGGGTCTGGTGCGCTGGCTGCAGGAGGCGGCGCGGGGGTTGCTGCTGTTCGGGCTGGCCGGCGCGGGGATGGGGCTGGCGCACTGGTACGCGGTCACGGTGCTCGCGGCCCTCGTCATCGCGGCGCTGCTGCTGCGCGGGCGGCGGGCGTGGCCGGTGCTGCTCACCGGTGCCGCGGCGACGCTGCCCGTCGTCGGGCTGATCGGGGTGAACCTGCTCAACGGGACCGGTGCGCGCAACGCCGAGCACCTGCGCGACACCGAGGGGACGCTGGCCGACCTCGCCGTCGTGGCGTGGGCCGGCGGGCTGCGGCCGCTGGTGTGCCTGACCGTGGGACTGGCGGTGCTGGGCGCGCTGCGCGGGGCCGGCGCGCGGGTGGTCGGCACCTGCTGGGTGCTCGTGCCGCTGGGACTGCTGCTGCTGGCCGAGCAGGTGCGGCCCGTGTACCTGCCGCGCTACCTGCTGGCCGGGCTGCTGGGCCTGGGTGTGCTGGCGGCGGTGGGTGCGCTGACGCTGCCGCGGGCCGCCCGGGCGCCGGTCGCGGGGCTGCTGGTGGCGTGCTCGCTGGTCGCGTCCTCGCCGCTGGCCGCGCGCGAGCCGCGGGAGCGGGCGGACGACGTGGTGGCGTTCCTGGCCGGGCGGCACCACGCCGGCGAGCCGATCGTCGCCGCGGACCAGCGCTCGGCGACCGGACTGGACCACTACGTGCGAACGGCGGCTCCCCAGCTGCGGCCCGACGTCGTGCTGCCACCGGACGACGCCCCCGCGACCGCGGACCGGGTCTGGCTGGTCCGCCGGGTGATCCGCGGCGAGGTGGTCTCGACCGACGACGACGGGATCCTGCGGGACGCGGGCCTGCGGGTGGTCGGCGAGTACGCGTTCGACGCCTCGAAGACCGACCTGCTGGTGCAGGTCTGGGAGCGCTGAACTCGTCCACCTCCGACGTCGTCCGGCCACCGGCGGCGTCGATATCCGGTGGGCGGGATCGTTCGGCGGCGCTACCGTCGGCCCGTGCCCGTGCACGGTTCCTTTGCCCGCCCCCGGCTGCCGAGCAGCCGTGCGGGCGGCCAGGTCTGCCGGTAGCCCGTCCACGGAGCCGTCGGCCGGGGGTGGTCCCCACCACTCGCCGACGACCCGGAAGGGCCTCCCGTGACCACCCTGCTGTCTCCCCACGACCTCGAGGTCGCGCTCGAGCTGCGCGACCTGTCCGACCCCGCCGGCGGCCCGCACGCGATGCAGTCGCTGCTGGACGACGTGCTCGCCGCCCTCACCGGCGCGTGGCACTGCGCCCTCGACGTGCAGCGGCGCCGGCCGCTGGTGAGCGTGGAGGACAACTACGACCGGCTCGGCTACGCGGCCGCCGACGTCACCCGGGACGCCCGGTACAGCCGCTACGCCGCCGAGACCGTGATGCTGCGCAGCCACACCACCGCCGGGATCCCGCCCGCGCTCCGCGCGCTCGCCGGCTCGGACCCCGTCGAGGCCGACGTGCTCCTGGCACTCCCCGGCGTGTGCCACCGCCGGGACGTCATCGACCGGCTGCACGTGGGCACACCGCACCAGGTCGACCTGTGGCGGATCGCCACGACCGGGTCCGCCGGTCGGCTGCTGGACGCCGACGACCTCCAGCAGATGGTCGAGCTGGTCGTCGGCGCCGTGGTGCCCGGGGCCCGCTGGCGCACGTCGCCTGCCCAGCACCCCTACACCACGGGCGGCCTGCAGGTCGACGTGTGCACCGCCTCGGGATGGGTGGAGCTGGCCGAGTGCGGACTGGCCGCGGGTCACGTGCTCGCCGGCGCCGGCCTCGACCCCGACCGCTGGACCGGCCTGGCGCTGGGCATGGGGCTGGACCGGGCGCTCATGGTCCGCAAGGGCATCCCGGACATCCGCGTGCTGCGCTCGACCGACCCGCGCATCGCGGCACAGCTGGCCGACCTGCGCCCGTGGCGGCCGGTGTCGTCGCAGCCGTCCGTGCGCCGAGACCTGTCCATCGTCGCCGATGCCCCGGTCGACGCCGAGCTGCTCGGGGACGTCGTCCGCGCCGCCCTCGGCCCGGCGGTCGAGGACCTCGAGGCGGTGACCGTCCTGTCCAGCACCGGCTACGCCGACCTGCCCGACGCCGCTCGCCGGCGACTGGGGCTGCGTCCGGACCAGGTCAACGTGCTGCTGCGGCTGGTGCTGCGCCCCCTGTCGGGGACCTTGACCGACCAGCGTGCCAACGAGCTGCGCGACCAGGTCTACGCGGCCGTCCACCGCGGACCGCATCGGGAGTGGGCCACGCGCTGAGGCGCCCGCTCCTCGCCTGTGCCGGCCCCTCGCCGGTGCGGACGCAGGACAGCCGGCAGCGGACCGATGCCTGGAGGTGGGCGTCGGTCGGCTGCCGGCCGGGGTGTGGTCGTGGGTGTGGGGTCAGGCGGCGGTGGCCAGCGGTGGTGCGGTGCGGCCTGGTCCGGTGCGGATCTCGGTGCCGTCGGGCCGCCGGGTGCGCCATCGCCCGTCCGGTCGGCGTTCGACGCGGAAGCCGTGGTGCACCTTGGTGTGGTGGCGTTCGCACAGCAGCGCGGCGTTGTCCAGGTCGGTGGCCCCGCCGTCGATCCAGGCCAGCACATGGTGGACGTCGCACCACCAGGGGGGTGCCGAGCAGCCGGCGAACACGCAGCCGCCGTCGCGCACCTCCGCGGCCCGGCGCACGTGCGCGGGGAACAGCCGCAGGGTGCGGCCGTGCTCCAACGGCACCCCGTCCGGTCCCAGCACGATCCGGGTGACCTGCCCGTCGCAGGCGATCCAGCGGGCCCGGGCCGCGGAGATCACCGCGCCGAACCCGGTCTGCGCGCTGGCGGGCCGGCTGTCGCCGGCGAACACGCAGCCGCCGTCGCGCACCTCCGCGGCCCGGCGCA
>DASQXT010000253.1:0-8582 GCA_035639575.1 Geodermatophilus sp. | reverse complement strand
GTGATGTCCTCCCCGCGCAGCGACACCGTGCCCGAGCGCACCGGGATGAGCCCGAACAGGGTCTTGAGCAGCGTGGACTTGCCGGCGCCGTTCGGGCCGATGATGCCGACCAGTTCGCCGTCCTGCAGGTAGAAGTCGCAGCCGTTGAGGATGTTGACACCGGGCACGTAGCCGGCGACAAGGTCGTCGGCGCGCACCAGCGCACCCTCGGCGAGCCGCACGTGCTCCTCGCGGGTGGCGGCGAGCTCGGCCCGGGACACCTCCCCGGCGATCGCCCGCTCGTCGGGGGTGCCGCCGTCGGCGTGCCCGACCTGGAACACAGGGTCCTGCATCGCCGGGTCGTCCATGGTGCTCATCGGTCCTCCTCGCGTCGGGTCTCGGAGCCGATGACGTCGCCCTCGGCGTTCTCCTCGCGGGCGATGGCCGCCTCGGCCTCGGCGAGGACGCGGTCCTCCTCCTCGACGGTGAGCGGCGCGTCGTGGTGGGCGCCGAGGTAGGCGTCGACGACGGCCTGGTTCTGGCTGATCGACTCCGGCGGCCCCTCGGCGATGACCTTGCCGGCGGCCATGACCACGACCCAGTCGCTGATGTCCCGGACGACGTCCATGTCGTGCTCGACGAAGACCACCGTCATGCCCTGCTCGCGCAGGTCCTTGACGTGCCCGAGCAGGCTCTGGGTGAGGGCCGGGTTCACACCCGCCATCGGCTCGTCGAGCATGACGACCTTGGGGTCGCTCATGAGCGCGCGGGCCATCTCCAGCAGCTTGCGCTGGCCGCCCGAGAGCGTGCCGGCGAAGTCGTCCTTCTTCCGGTCCAGCTTGAACCGGGTGAGCAGCTCCATCGCCTTCTCGGTGTTGGCCCGCTCCTGGGCGCGCCACGTGCCGGGCACCAGGGCGCGGAAGAAGCTCTCACCCTTCTGCCCCTGGGCGCCGAGCAGCATATTCTGCAGCACGGTCAGCCGGGACAGCGCCTTGGTCAGCTGGAAGGTGCGGACGACGCCCAGCCGGGCCACCTGGTGCGGCGCCAGCTTGCCCAGCGGGCGGCCGTCGAAGGACCACGTGCCGGTGTTGGGCTGGTCGAAGCCGGTCAGCAGGTTGAACAGCGTGGTCTTCCCGGCGCCGTTGGGCCCGATCAGGCCGGTGATGCCGCCGCGCTGCACCTCCATGTGGTCCACCGACACCGCGGTGAGGCCGCCGAAGCTGCGGGTCACCTCGTCGACGACGATGACCGGGTCGGGCTTGGCCACCCCGACCTCCCAGGGCACGTCGCGCAGCGCGGCCCGGGCGAGCAGGCGGGGTGCTCCGTGGCTCTCTCCCGCGTCCAGGGACGCGGCGTGCGCGCCGTGCGAGTCCGGCCGGCCGGGGGTGGGGTCAGCGGGCATCGAGCATCACCTCTCGTCGGTCGCCGAAGATGCCCTGTGGCCGGAAGACCAGCAGCAGCATGAGTCCGAGCCCGATCAGCACGAACCGGATCTGAGCCACGTCGGTCGCCGAGAGCAGGTCCTCGGGGATCACACCCTTGTCGATCAGCGTACGCAGGCCGGTGTCGGCGAACTGGATGATGAAGAACATCAGCATCGAGCCGACGACCGGACCGAGGACGCGGGCCGCGCCGCCGAGGATGAGGGCGGCGTAGGCCAGGAAGGTGTTGGCGTTCTGGTACTGGTCGGGGTTGGCCGACGCGGTGCCGAGGGCGTAGATCATCCCGCCCAGGGCGCCGAGCACACCGCCGAGGACCAGCGCCTGCATCTTGTAGACGTAGACGTTCTTGCCGAGCGCGCGCACGGCGTCCTCGTCCTCGCGGATGGACTTGACCACCCGGCCCCAGGGGCTGCGCACCAGCAGCCAGATCAGCAGGCAGGACAGCGCGACGAGGACCCACCCGACCGCGGTCACCCACAGCTCCGCGCCGCTCCACTGGGTGCCGAGGATCGGGTAGCGGCGGGAGGTGTCCCACGGCGCCAGGGCCACGAACTCGGCGTTGAAGCCGGACAGCCCGCGGGTGCCGTTGGTGACCGGGGTGGCCGACACCGAGCGGAACAGCAGCCGCAGCCCCTCGGCCGCCGCGATGGTGGCGATGGCCAGGTAGTCCGCCCGCAGCCGCAGGGTCGGCAGACCCAGCAGCAGGGCCAGGACGACGGCGGCGAGCAGGCCGACCAGGACGCCGACCCAGAAGGGGAGGCCCCACTTGCTCACCGAGATGGCGATGCCGTAGCCGCCGAGCATCGCGAAGGCGATCTGCCCGAAGTTCAGCAGGCCGGTGTAGCCGAACTGCACGTTGATGCCGATGGCGAGCAGCGCGAGGAACACGGCCTGGAAGCCCAGGCCGGCCTTGAGCGCGATGGCCAGGGCGTCGATCAGCTCACCCATCGTTCAGCCCACCCTCACCCGGCTGCCGAGGATGCCCTGCGGCCGCACGATCAGGATGACGATCAGCAGGAGCAAGCCGCCGACGTACTTGACGTCGTTCGGGATGACCAGCGTCGACATCTGCACGAAGACGCCCACCACGATGCTGCCCACGAGGGCGCCGTAGGCGGTGCCGAGACCGCCGAGGGTGACCCCGGCGAACATGAGCAGCAGCAGCCGGAAGCCCATGTCCCACTGCACCTCGTCGGAGAGGCCGAGCAGGACGCCGCCGAGGGCCGCCAGCGCGCCGCCCATCATCCAGACGACCAGGATCACCCGGTTGACGTTGATGCCCGACGACGCCGCGAGGTCGCGGTTGTCGGCGACCGCCCGCATCGCCTTCCCGATCTTGGTGCGCTGCAGCATGACCGCGACCAGCAGCAGGACGACCAGCGCGATCACGATCGACGCCAGGTCGGCGTTGGTCATGGTGAACGCGCCGTAGTCCACCGCCCGCTGACCCCGGTAGTCGGCGTAGGCCTCGGAGCCCCCGCCGAAGATGATCTGGTAGAGGTAGCGCAGCAGCAGCGACAGGCCGATCGAGATGACCAGGGCGGCGACCAGGCCGGTGCCGCGCCGCCGCAGCGGCCGCCAGATCGCGAGCTCGTTGAGCGCCCCCACGCCGGCACCGATGACCATCGCGATCAGCGCGGCCGGGATGAGCGGCACGCCGCCCCGCACGTTGATGAACCACGCGGCGATCGCGCCGATGGTCACCAGCTCGCCGTGCGCGAAGTTGGTCAGCCCGGTGGTGCCGAAGATCAGCGAGAGGCCGACCGCCGCCATGGCGATGAGCAGGCCGAAGCGCAGGCCCTCGACCAGCAGCTGGACCCAGCGGACCGTGCCGCCACCGGCCTCCCGGCTGCCGTCACTGAGCGCGATGATCACGCCCTGGTTGCGGCCGGCGTCGACGGTGACCGTGCGGCTGTTCTCGCCGGTGAGCACCACACCCTCGGGCAGGTCGTCGGCGTTGACGGTGACGGTGTACTGACCCGGACCGGGCACCGGCACCGCCCACCGCCCGTTCTGGTCGGTCTCCACGGTGGCGACCTCGGTGCCGTTGGCCGCCGTGACGACCACCTCGACGCCCTCGAGCGGCCCGCTGACGTTGGTCCGCAGGGTGCCCGACACCTGCTCGGAGCCCGCGGGCTGCTCGGGCTGGGCGGAGGCGGTGCCGGGAGCCAGCGTCAGGGCGAGGCCGCCGAGGACGGTCAGCAGGAGCAGACGGAGCAGCATCCGGCCGCCGGCGACCCGGGGCCCCCGTGCGGACCGGCGCCGGGCGCGGGCGGGTCCTCTGGGTGCACCGCGTCCCGGTACACGGCCTGGTGCGTGCGTCACTCGACCTCCCTGGCTGTGTGCATGACGGGGGACGGTAACCCAGCGGTGTTGCGGTTCGACGCCTCGCGGCCCAGCTGTTACCTGTCCGCGACACGCCGGGCCCCCGGCCTCCTCACTTCGAGGGGGCTGACCGGTCAGGCAGGGGACGGCGACCCCGTCCGCCTCCGCGACACCGCCGCTGCGGTGCGGGTGCTGCGCTGCCCACCGCAGCCGTGCGCACGCCTCCCGGGCAGGGGAGGGACGAGCACCCCTCAGGCGGCGAGCAGCATGCAGGTGAGCCGGGCACTGGCGGTCGTGCGGCCCTGCTCGTCGGTGACCTCGATGGTGAAGGTGGCCAGCGTCCGGCCGCGGCGGACCGGCGTGGCGACGGCGGTGACGACCCCCTCGGTGGCCGCCCGCAGGTAGCTGACGTTGAGCTCCACCCCGACCGCCTGCCGGCCCGGGCCCGCGCCCAGCGCCGCGGCCCATGAGCCGACCGTCTCCACCAGCGAGCAGGTGGCGCCACCGTGGAGCAGGCCGAACGGCTGCTGGTTGCCCTCGACCGGCATGGTCGCGACCACGTGGTCGGGGTCGAAGTCGGTGATCCGGATGCCGAGCTTGTCGTCCAGCGGGCTCGTCTTCTCGGCGGCGAGCCAGGTGGGGCGGTCCACGGTCACCCCGGCACGGTAACCACCGCCCGCGCGGCGGCCCCGGTGCAGGTCCCGCCGCGAGCCCGGCGACGTCCGGGAACGGCCCCCTGCCCGGCCCCCACCCCGAGCTCGCGAGGGGAGGGGAGGCAGGGGCGGCCCCGTTGCAGGGGCTGCCGCGAGCTCGCGAGCGGTGGGGGGCAACGGGGTCCTCTTAGGATCGGCGGCGATGTCCGCTCCGGTCTCCGCCCCCGCGTCCAGCCCCGCCGTCCCCTCTGCGGGTGCCCGACCCGGCCCACCCCGCCCTCGGCTGCTGCTGCTCGACGGGCACTCGCTGGCCTACCGCGCCTTCTTCGCCCTGCCCGTCGAGAACTTCTCGACGACGACGGGGCAGCCCACCAACGCGGTGTACGGCTTCACCTCGATGCTGATCAACGTGCTGCGCGACGAGCAGCCGACGCACGTGGCGGTCGCCTTCGACGTGGGCCGCAAGACGTTCCGCAGCGAGATCTACGCGGAGTACAAGGCCAACCGCAGCGAGAGCCCGACCGACTTCCGCGGCCAGGTCAGTCTCATCCAGGAGGTGCTGGCCGCGCTGCACATCCCGGTCATCACCGCCGAGGGCTACGAGGCCGACGACGTCATCGCCACCCTCACCGTGCAGGCCGTCGAGCACGGCATGGACGTGCTCATCTGCACCGGCGACCGCGACGCCCTGCAGCTGGTCAACGAGCACGTCACCGTGCTGTACCCCCGCAAGGGCGTCTCGGACCTCACCCGGTTCACCCCGGAGGAGGTCGAGGCCAAGTACGGGCTGTCGCCCACGCAGTACCCGGACTTCGCCGCGCTGCGGGGCGACCCCAGCGACAACCTGCCGAGCATCCCGAGCGTGGGGGAGAAGACCGCGGCCAAGTGGGTCCGCGAGTACGGCTCGCTCGACGCGCTGGTCGACCAGGTCGACACGGTGAAGGGCAAGGTCGGCGAGAAGCTGCGCGAGCACCTGTCCTCGGTGCTGCAGAACCGCCGGCTCACCGAGCTGGACCGGCACGTGGCGCTGGAGCTCGGCCCGCAGGACCTCGCCGTCCGCGCGTGGGACCGCAACGAGGTGCACACCCTCTTCGACAACCTGCAGTTCCGGGTGCTGCGGGACCGGCTGTTCGCCACGCTCTCCAGCGCGGAGCCGGAGGCCGAGGGCGGCTTCGACGTCACCGAGGACGAGGTGCCCGCCGGCGGGCTGGGCGCCTGGCTGGACCAGCACGCGCGCACCAGCCGCACCGGCATCATCTTCCGGGGCACCTGGGGCCGGGGCACCGGTGAGCTGACCGGCATCGCGCTCGCCGGCGGCGACGACCACGCCACCTTCGTCGACCTGGGCCCCGACCTCGACACCGCCGACGAGCAGGCGCTGGCCGACTGGCTCGCCGACCCGGGCGCGCACAAGGTCGTGCACGAGGTCAAGGGCCCGCTGCTGGCGGTCTGGGCGCGCGGCTGGGACCTCGCCGGCGTGGTCAGCGACACCGCGCTGGCCGCCTACCTGGCCCTGCCCGGGCAGCGTTCGTTCGACCTGGGCGACCTCGCCGTCCGGTACCTGCGCCGTGAGCTGAAGGACTCCGCCGCCGAGGAGTCCCAGCTGACCCTCGACGGGATGGGGCCGTCGGAGGAGGACCTCGCCCGCGAGGCCGCGCACGCCGACGTCCTCAAGGCCGTCGCCGTCAACGACCTCTCCGACGCGCTGGACTCCCTGCTCGGCCAGCGCGGCGGCGAGACGCTGCTCGACGAGCTCGAGCTGCCGCTGACCTTCGTGCTGGCGCGCATGGAGCAGCGCGGCATCGCCGCGGACCTGGACTTCCTGCGCGAGCTGCAGCGGGAGTTCGCCGACGGGGTGGCCGCCGCGGCCGCCGAGGCCTACGCGGTGATCGGCCGCGAGGTCAACCTCGGCTCGCCCAAGCAGCTGCAGGCGGTGCTCTTCGACGAGCTGGGCCTGCCGAAGACCAAGAAGATCAAGTCGGGCTACACCACCGACGCCGAGGCGCTGACCAACCTGCTGGCACAGACCGGCCACCCGTTCCTCGAGCACCTGCTGCGCCACCGGGACGTGACCCGGCTGCGCACCGTCATCGACGGCCTGATCCCCATGGTCGACGACGGCGGCCGGATCCACACGACGTTCCAGCAGACGATCGCCGCCACCGGCCGCCTGTCCTCGATCGACCCGAACCTGCAGAACATCCCGATCCGCACGGCGGAGGGCCGCCGGATCCGGCAGGCGTTCGTCGTCGGCCCCGGCTACGAGTCGCTGATGACGGCGGACTACAGCCAGATCGAGATGCGCATCATGGCGCACCTCTCCGGCGACGCGGGGCTCATCGAGGCCTTCACGTCGGGGGAGGACCTGCACTCCTTCGTCGCGTCGCGGGCGTTCGACATCCCGATCGAGGACGTCGACCCGGAGATGCGCCGCCGGATCAAGGCCATGAGCTACGGCCTGGCCTACGGGCTGTCGGCGTACGGGCTGGCCTCGCAGCTGCGCATCTCCACCGAGGAGGCGCGCGAGCAGATGCACGCCTACTTCGAGCGCTTCGGCGGCATCCGCGAGTACCTCGACGGCGTCGTGGAGGACGCCCGCCAGACCGGCTACACCGAGACCACGCTGGGTCGCCGGCGCTACCTGCCCGACCTGACCAGCGACAACGGGCAGCGCCGGCAGATGGCCGAGCGGATGGCGCTCAACGCCCCCATCCAGGGCTCGGCGGCCGACGTCATCAAGGTGGCCATGCTGCGCGTCGAGGAGGCGATCGCCGCCGAGGGGCTGCGCTCCCGGGTGCTGCTGCAGGTCCACGACGAACTCGTGCTCGAGGTCGCGCCGGGGGAGCGGGAGGCGCTGGAGACGCTGGTGCGCCGCCAGATGGCCGGCGCCGCGCAGCTGTCGGTGCCGCTGGAGGTCTCGGTCGGCTTCGGCCGGACCTGGAACGAGGCCGCCCACTGAAAGAGGGCCCCGTCCTCCCCACCCCTCGCGAGCGCGGGGCGGGACCCGGGACGGGGCCGGTTCCATCGGGTCCCCCAGACCGGGGGTTCGCCCTCAGGCGGTGGCGTCGCTGCGCCGGGGGACCTCGACGTGCGGTCGGCTCTGCCACAGGGCCCACTCGGCGCTGACGTCGCCGGCCGTGCGCAGCAGCAGCGGCAGGTGCTCGCCGAGCAGCCGGTCGACCGAGGTCTCGGCCGCGTGCACCGTCACGTTCATCGCCGCGCGCACCGCGCCCGTGGCGTCCCGGACCGGCACCGCCACGGACCGGACCCCGGGGGCCAGCTCCTCGTCGGCGAGCGCCCAGCCCCGGGCCCGCACCTCGGTCAGCTCGTCGCGGAGCTGCTCGGCGGACCGGCCGATGTAGGCCGGCAGCCCGGCGCGGCTGGGCAGCGCCAGGGTCGCCTCCAGCTCGGCGGGGGAGAGGGCCGCGAGCAGGACCTTGCCCTGCGAGGTCTGCACCGCGGGGAACCGGGTGCCGATCTCCACCCGGAGGGCGATGAGCTTGGGCACCGACACCCGGGCCACGTAGACGATGTCGGGGCCGTCCAGCTGCGCCATCGACGACGACTCGCCGGTGCGGGTGACCAGCGCCTCGAGGTGCGGCCGGGCGATGTCCCACAGCCCGAGCGAGCTGACGTAGGCGGTGCCCAGGCTGAGCACCCTCGGGGTCAGCTGGAACAGGCCCCCGGAACTGCGGACGAACCCCAGCTCCTCGAGGGTCAGCAGCAGCCGGCGCGCCGTCGGCCGGGCCAGCCCGGCCGCGGCGGCGACCTCGGTCAACGACATGGTCCGGTGGTCGGCGTCGAAGCACGCCAGGACGTCGAGGCCGCGCGCGAGCGCCTCGACGAAGTCCGGACCCGCTCCGCGTCCTGCCATGGTGACCTCTCTCGTCGGCCCCGTCCCGGGTCCCGCCCTGAGCCTGCGAAGGGTGGGGAGGACGGGGTCCTCGTTCAGCGGCCGAGGACGCGGTCCTCGCCACCGGCCCGCTTCGACTCGTCCTTGAAGTCCGTGTACTGGTACGGGTTGTCGAGGATCGAGGCCTCGGCCTCCGGCTTCTCGGGGAACATCCCGGCCTGCCAGGTCTCCTCGCCGAGTGCACCCTTCAGGTGGTCGATGGTGTCCTCGACCTCGGCGCGCAGCCGGGCGAGGTCGATGCCGACCAGCTTGCCGTCGTACTTCACCACC
>DASQXT010000252.1:0-5892 GCA_035639575.1 Geodermatophilus sp. | reverse complement strand
CCCCCAGATCGTGTCGATGACCCGGACGTCGCCCTGGGCGATGAACTGCGAGGCCCACTGCTCGTCCTCGGGCGGGAAGTAGAGGTCGGTCCGGGCGGGCATGGCCACCAGCGGGCAGCGGATGGAGCGCAGCGCCGCCTCGGTGTCCCCGTCGAAGCCCGGGGTCCGGCCGACGTCACCGTGCTCCCAGGTCCAGAGCATCGCCAGCAGGTTGTTCGGGTCCCGGTCCTCGTCGAGCCAGAAGCCCTCCCAGAAGCCGACCAGGAAGTCCTCGAGCGAGGAGTAGCCCATGGTCCGGTACTCGCGCTCCCAGTAGAACGCCTGGGACAGGCCCCACCCGGCGTAGATCCGGGCGAAGGCCCGCATGCCGGCGGTCGGGCGTGCGTCGGGGGAGTACTCGCCACCCCGGAAGGCCGGGTCGAGCGTCAGCGTGGCCTGCAGGCTCTTCAGGAAGACCTGGTTGTGCTCGCTGGTGCGGCTGGAGCCGACGATCGGTGCGGCCCGCTTGACCATCTCGGGGTGGCTGACCGCCCACTGGTAGGTCTGGCCGGCGCCCATGGAGGAGCCGAGCACGAGCTCGATCGACTCGATGCCCCACTGCTGCGTGAGGAGGCGGTGCTGGGCCTCGATCTGGTCGTGGAAGGTGATCCGCGGGAAGTGGGGGCCGTCGAAGGGAGGAGGCGTGGTGCTCGGCGAGGTCGACAGGCCGTTGTTGAGCTGGTTCGGGACGACGATGAAGTACTCGTCCGGGTCGCAGGCCAGCCCCGGGCCGATCGACCACTCGTTGGCGTCGTGCCAGGCGCTGAACCACGTGGGGTGCACGATCACGTTGGACCGGTCGGCGTTCAGGGTCCCGTACGTCTTGTAGGCCAGTCGGGCGCCGCGCAGCGTCGCGCCGCTCTGCAGCGGGAGGTCGCCGAGGTCGAACAGCTGGTGGTCCGTCGGAGCCGGCACGGCAGGTCCTCCCAGGTGAGAGTGTCCCGGAAGCCTGCTCGCCGCTCCCTGCGGGCGCAACCCTCGCGCCCCTCGTCAGCCGGTGGTCAGCCGCTCGAGCAACCGACGGAGGGTGCGCAAGTGGGGCTACACCGGCGAGCAGGCCTACCTCATCCTCGGCACCTCGCCCATCGGGGGCCGGATCGGCGGTGTGGTGGACATCCCCAACGCCTGCTGCTCGGTCTTCCTGCCGACGGAGATCTTCGACGAGGACATCCGGCCCGGCGGCCAGGGCCCGCAGCGCAGGGACCGCGGACAGGTCTGCGTCACCTCCTGACCGGGGTGCCGCGGCCGGGCGCGGGCGGACGACGGTCCGCCCGCGCCCCTGCGTCGTGACCCGGGCCCCCGCCGGCGGCGCTGGGACCGTCCGCCTGGTCGCCGCGGGCGTGGTGGCGAACCTCGCGGTCGGGACGCTGTTCGCCTGGAGCCTCGTGGCGCCCCGGGTGGTGGCCGACGTCGTGGCTCCGCCGGGGAGCGGCCCGGCGGTGTTCGCGCTCGCCCTCGGCCTGTTCACCGTCGTCCTGCTCGGCGTGGGGCGGGGGCTGGCGCGGGTGGGACCGCGCCCGCTGCTCGCCGCGGCCGCCCTCGCCGCCGGGGCGGGGCTGGGGCTGACCGCCGCGGGGGAGGAGCCCGCGACACCGTGGGTGGGGATCGGCCTGCTCTTCGGCGCGGCCAACGGGGCGGCCTACGGCGTCGCGGTCGCCCTGGCCGCCCGGGTCCCCGCCGCGCGTCGCGGCACGGCCAGCGGTCTGGTGGTCGGCGCGTACGCGGCCGGGCCGGTGGTGCTCGGCCTGGTGTCCCCGCACGTCGTGCCGGCGGTCGGCTGGCGGACCTGTCTGGCCGTCCTCGCCATGGCCGTCGCCGGTCTGGTGGGCCTCGCCGCCGCGCTCGCCCCGGGCGGTGCGGGGGACCGGCGGCGCCACGACCGGGTCGGGGAGCCGGTGGACCGGACGACGGTGGGAGCCCTGTGGGTCCTCTTCGCCGGGGGTGCCGCGCCGGGTCTGGTCGTCTTCGCCGCCGCCGCGCCCCTCGCCGCCGCCCGGGGTCTGGGACCCGGAGCCGTGGGAGCGGCCGTCTCCCTGCTCGCCGCCGGCAACCTGGCCGGCCGGCTGGGTGCCGGGTGGTGGTCGGACCGGGTCGGACGCCTCCCCGCCCTCGCGGCCGCGCTGGCGGCCACCGCCGTCGCGGTCGCCGGGCTGGCCGTGGCGGCCGCACCGGGAGTCGTCCTGACCGGCCTGCTCGTCGTCGGGCTGGCGTACGGCGCGGTCTGCGCGCTGGTCCCGGCGGCGACGGCGGACCGGGTCGGCGTCGGCGCCTTCCCGGCGGTCTACGGCCGGGTCTTCACCGCGTGGGGGTGTGCCGGTCTCCTCGCGCCCCTGCTCGGCGGCAGGCTGACCGGCGTCGGCGGTCCGCCGTCCGGACTGCTCTGGCTGGCCGTCCCGCTCACCCTCGCGGCGGCCGCCCTGGCCGTCCTCGCCCGGAGGTGACCCCTACACCCTCCGGCCGTCGATCCGGAGGTGCGCGCCGCGCATCACCTCACGAAATGAGGGCCGCGGATTGTCACAGTTCGATGACGCCGTTACGTTCGACGGGTCCGGTCGGTCGATCCGTCCCCGCAGGGGGCCCGAGCGGACGCCGCCGAGTCGCCCCCCGGGCGAGCCGGGGACCCACCGCACTACTGGGGTGAATCCCGCTCCTGGACGCACGTCCGGGGCCGGGTAGGGCTGCTTCCCGCCCGAACCCGTCAGCTGACCCGGTAGGCGGCCGTCGGAAGGAACGGAGAGCCGCCGGATGGCGTGCGCCTGCCCCGCTGCACCACCCCGCCGGTCCCGGTCCCGGGAGCGCTGCCGCACCTGACCGCCCGCGGCCGTCCGCACGCCCCGGCAGACCCGCGCGCCCGCGCGCCGCTGCGCCCGCACCCCGGAGACCCCACCCCCATGGACACCCTTACCACCACCACCACCGCCGGCCGCCTGGCCCGCGCCCGCCGCCGTCCCGCCCTCTACCTGGGTATGGCCACCGCCGGCGCCGTCCTGGCCGGCGTCGTCGTCGGCACCCAGCCGGCCGGGCAGGCCGAGGCCACGCCGCCGGAGACCGTCAGCGTCGCCCGGGAGCTCGGGCTGACCGCCCGGTCGGGCCCGGTCGACGTCGCCACCGAGCTGCAGCCGCTCCAGGACCTCGCCGCCACCCGCAGCACCCGCGAGGCCGCCGAGACCGCCGCCCAGCAGGTGCAGGCCGCTGCCGACCAGGCGGTGCTCGACCGGCAGCGGGCCGAGGCCGAGGCCGCCGCCAGGGCGGAGGCCGAGGCGGAGGCCGCCGCCAAGGCGCAGGCCGAGGCCGCGCAGGCCCCCACCCAGGCCGCGTCGGCGCACGCCGGTGCGGCAGCTCCCGCGGCGGCCGCGCCCCGGGCCTCGGCCGCCGCGGCCGGCACGGTCGCGCGCATCACCAACACCGCCGGTCCCGTCGCCGCGGTGGTGCAGGCCGCGGCGAACGCCGTCGTCGGCACCGTGCCCGGCGCCGGCTCGATCACCCTCGGCGGCACCCGCCCGAGCGCGACCGACCCGGGCGGCCACCCGTCGGGCCTGGCGCTGGACTTCATGGTGCTGTCCGACGCCGCCCTCGGCGACGCCATCGCCGCCTACCACATCGCCCACTGGGACGAGCTCGGCGTGGAGTACGTCATCTGGCAGCAGCGGATGCTGTCCTCGCCCACCGGGTCCTGGAAGCCGATGGCCGACCGGGGCGGCACGACGGCCAACCACTACGACCACGTGCACGTGAACTACCGGGGCTGACCTGCGGTTGCCCGCCGCGCCGACGGGGCAGCACGGCACGATGGGCCCCAGCTCCTCCCGTCCCGTCCCGCCGACCCTCGTCGACGCCAACCGGCTCTGGGTCGACTCGCGCGTCCGTGCGCTGGTCCAGCGCCGCGTCGAGGCGCCGGTCCTGCTCCGGCTGGGCGGGCCGGTGCCCGGCGGCCGGGTCCTGGAGCTCGGCACCGGGCGGCGCGGCACCGGTCTGCGCCTGGCGCTGGAGGTCTTCGGCGCCGCCTCCGCCGACGGCGTCGAGCGGTACGAGCCGAGCGTGGCGGCGTGCCGGGAGGCGGTCGGCGACCTGGGCGGCCGGGTCGAGGTGCAGCGCGGCGACGCGACGGCGCTGACCGCGCCGGACGGGGCCTACGACGCGGTCTTCGGCTACCACGTCCTGCACCACGCCGACGCCTGGCGGGACGTCGTCCGGGAGGCGGCGCGGGTGCTGCGGCCCGGGGGGCGCCTCTACTCCTGCGAGATGACCGCGCGCTTCGTCGACAGCCGCCCGCTGCGGGCGGTCTCCCGCCACCCCGCCGACGGCGACCGCCCCACCCCGGACGGCCTGGCCGCCGCGTGCCGGGCGGCCGGGCTGACCGTGACCGCGCAGGAGACCCGGCTCGCCGGCTGCTGGACGGCGCTCGTCGCGACCAGGCCGTGAGCGGGCGCCCGACGCCGTCCGGGCCGCTCGCCACGGTCCGCGCGGCGACGCTGTCGATCGGGATCGGTACCGCCGCGCTGTTCGCGCCCCGGGCCCTGCCCCGGCTGCTCGGGGCGTCGGAGACCGGGACGCGGGAGGACGTGCTGCTCCCCCTGCGGGTGCGGCTGGCCGCGGCCCGCAACATCGCGATGGGTGCCGCTCTGCTAGTCACCCCCGCGCCGCAGGCCGCCGCACCACCGAGGTGACCCTGCTGCTGACCACGCTCGACGCCGCCCGGCCGGCCTCACAGCGGTGTGCTGGCTGGTTGACGGATGCCGGTCGCCGGGACTATGCCGCTGGTGTGCGGGCGTACTCGATGGATCTGCGTGAGCGGATCGTGGCCGCGGTGGATGCGGGGATGACCCAGGGGCAGGCCGCGGAGCGATTCGGGGTGTCGCTGCGGACGGTGGAGCGGTATGTGGCCCGGCGGCGGGTGACCGGCAGCCTGGCGCCGACCGAGCAGCGGCACGGACCGGAGCCCACCCAGCGACGGGCTCTGCAGGCCTGGCTACCGGGCCGGCTGGAGACCGCCGCCGATGCCACCCTGGCCGAGCACGCCGCGGCGTTCCGCGCCGTCGGCGGGCCGCCGGTGTCGCTGTCGGCGATGTGGCGGGCGATCGCCGGCCTGCCGCCCGCGCCGGGGGCGGAGCTGACCCCGGCCGGGCGCCGGCGGCGGGCGGGGCGGCCGTTGAAGCAAAAAGCCTGAGCGCCACCGAGCGCGACGAGACCGCGCGCGCGGAGTGGCGGGAGCAGATGAGCGGGGTGGATCCGGCGCGGCTGGTGTTCGTCGACGAGTGCGGCACGCACACCTCGATGACCCGCCGGCGGGCCCGCGCCGCGCGCGGCGAGCGCGCCCGGGGGGCGGTACCGCGCAACCGCGGCCCGGTGACCACGCTGCTGGCCGGGGTGAGCCTGGCCGGCATGAGCCCGGCGATGACGGTGGAGGGCGGCACCGACACCGCGGTGTTCGCCACCTATCTGGAGCACTTCCTGCTGCCGGCGCTCGCGCCGGGCACGGTGATCGTGGTCGACAACGTCGGCGCGCACCAACCCGACCGGATCCGCGAGCTGGTCGAAGCCGCCGGCTGCCAGCTGGTGTTCCTGCCGGCCTACTCGCCGGACCTGTCCCCGATCGAGGAGGCGTTCGGCAAGATCAAGGCGCTGGTCAAGGCGGCCGCCGCGCGCACCCGCGCGGCCCTGGACGCCGCGATCGCCGCCGCACTGGACGCAGTCACTGCCGGCGACGCCGCCGGCTGGTTCTCCCACGCCGGCTACCCGACCCGACAAGCTGCCTGAAAACTGCTGTCACTGTCACCGTAAGGGGGGCGGGCTCAGTCCTCGGGCAGCCGCACCGGGGCGAGCTCGTCGAACAGGTCGCCCGGGCCGGGGTTG
>DASQXT010000251.1:0-3552 GCA_035639575.1 Geodermatophilus sp. | reverse complement strand
CAGCCACCAGGCGGAGCTGGCCGGGGTCTTCGCGCGCAGGAGCGAGGACAAGTTCGCCGGCGTCGAGTGGTCCGAGCACGCCGGGGCGCCGCGGCTGGCCGGCTGCCCCGGATGGCTCGCCTGCGAGGTCACCGACCTGGTCCCCGGCGGCGACCACGTCATCGTGCTGGCCACCGTCCTGCACGCCGCAGCGGGTGCAGGGGCGCCGCTGACCTACCACGGGCGGCGCTTCGGGACGCACGCGCCGGTAGCGGCCTGAACGCGCTCGCCTCCACGGGCCTCGCCGGCCCCACCCCAGGGGTCCAGCGCCTTCGCTAGTCGGCGAGCTCGACGACGACCGGGGCGTGGTCGCTGGCGCCCTTGCCCTTGCGCTCCTCGCGGTCGATGCGCGCGCCGCCGACCCGCGCGGCCAGGGCCGGTGAGCCCAGCACGAAGTCGATCCGCATGCCCTCGCGGCGGGGGAAGCGCAGCTGCGTGTAGTCCCAGTACGTGTAGACGCCGGGGCCGGGGGTGTGCGGCCGGACGACGTCGGCGTACCCGGCGTCGACGATCGCGCGGAACGCGGCCCGCTCCGGCTCGGAGACGTGCGTGGAGTGCGCGAAGACCCGCACGTCCCACACGTCGTCGTCCTGCGGGGCGATGTTCCAGTCGCCGACCAGGGCGACCTGCGCGCCGGCGTCCTCGGCCAGCCAGCCGGTGGACGCCGTCCGCAGCGCCTGGAGCCACTGCAGCTTGTACTGGTAGTGCGGGTCGGTCAGGGTGCGCCCGTTGGGCACGTAGAGGCTCCACACCCGCACGTCGCCGCAGGTGGCGCCCAGCGCGCGGGCCTCCGGTGCGGGGTCGACGCCCTCCTTCGCCGACCAGGTCGGCATCCCGGGGAAGCCGACCTCGACGTCCTCGAGGCCGACGCGGGACAGCACCGCCACCCCGTTCCACTGCGAGTGGCCGACGTGCGCGACCTGGTAGCCGAGGTCGGTGAAGCGGGACTCGGGGAACTGGTCGTCGCGGCACTTCGTCTCCTGGAGAGCCAGGACGTCGACGTCCGAGCGCTGCAGCCAGGCGACCACGCGGTCGGCGCGGGTGCGGATCGAGTTGACGTTCCAGGTGGCGAGACGCACGGGGACCGACCATACGGAGTGATCGACGGGACCCGGTCCGGGCTCCGGCGGCCGTCCGGGGTGAACCCCTCCCCGTCCGGGTGCACGAACGGAAAGCGGTCCAGGTGGGGGAGTCGCGAGGGCGCTGCGCAGGCGCGACGGGTGGGAGCATGGGGCGCTGACGGGCTGCCACGGGTCGCCCCACGTCGAGGCAGTGAGCGAGGAGGACCCGTGAGCGAGCACGACTGGGACCTGACGCGTCCCATCGGCCCGTCGCGGCCCCTGCCGCCACCGCCGGGGAGCTCGCGCCGTGAGGCGCCCACCCCCCGTGGCCGCGGCCTCGCCGCGACCCTGGGCCTGACCGTGGTGAACGCCGTCCTCCCGGGGACGGCGTTCCTCGCAGCCGGCCGGCGCCGGCTCGGCGCGCTGGTCCTCGTGGTCTTCCTGCTGCTGGTCGGCGGCGCCGCCTGGCTGGCCACCGCGGGTCAGCGGGCCGCCGCGCAGGTCGCCGTCGACGCCTCCGCGCTGACCTGGGTGTTCGGCGGGATCGTCGTCCTGGGCCTGCTCTGGCTCGCCGTCGTCGTCGGGGGCTACCGCGCGTTGCTGTCGCCGCGCACCTCTCGCGGCGGGAAGGTGCTCGGCGGCGTCCTGGTTGCCGCGCTGGTCGTCGGCGTCGCGTACCCGGTGGTCACGGCCGGTCAGGTGGCGCTCGCCCAGCGCGGGCTCATCGACGGGCTCTTCGCCGATCGCGAGTCGGCCACGGTGACCGACGGGGTCGACCCCTTCGGCGACCAGGAGCGGGTCAACGTGCTCCTGCTGGGTGGGGACGGCGGCGAGGGCCGCGAGGGCGTGCGCACCGACACCGTGATCGTGGCCAGCATCGACACCGAGACCGGCGACACGACGCTGTTCAGCCTGCCGCGCAACCTCGAGAACCTGCCGTTCCCGGCCGACAGCCCGCTCGGCGCCATCTACCCGGACGGCTTCGAGGCCGGCAGCGAGAGCGAGAGCCTGCTCAACGCCGTCTACCGCAACGGCCCGCGCGACCACCCCGACGTCCTCGGGCCCACTGACGACCCCGGGGCGGACTTCCTCAAGCTCGGCGTCGGCGAGGCGCTCGGCCTGGACATCCACTACTTCGTGCTGGTCAACCTCGACGGGTTCAGCCGGCTGGTCGACGCCCTCGGCGGGATCACCGTCAACGTCAACTACTGGGTGCCCATCAACGGCAACCCCGGCACCGGCGAGCTGCCCGACGACTACATCGAGCCCGGTCCGGACCAGAAGATGGACGGCGCGCGGGCGCTGGCCTTCGCCCGCGGCCGGTTCGGGCTCACCGACTACGACCGGATGGCCCGCCAGCGCTGCACGATCAACGCCATCATCAAGGCGGCCGACCCGGTGACCCTGCTGGAGCGCTACCAGGAGCTCGCGGCCACCACGCAGGACATCGTGAGCACCGACATCCCCCGGTCGACCCTCGACGACTTCGTCGACCTGGGCTTCCGGGTCAAGGACGCCGAGGTGCGCAGCGTGGTCTTCGACGACACCGTGATCAACCCGGCCTACCCCGACTACGACCGGATCCGCGAGATCGTGCGCGACGCGCTGGACCCCGCACCGGCCGCCGACGACGACGCCGCGAACGGCACACCCACGCCGACCCCCACGGCGACGCCCACCCCGACCTCCACGCCGGCCCACGGCTCGCCGACCGTGGCGCCGGGTGTGCCCACCGGAGAGGCCGGCGCGGTGACGGACGTGACCGACGCCTGTGCCTACGACCCCGCCCGGGCCGCCGAGGCCCGCGCCGCCGGCGAGCCGCCGAACCAGGCCGACTAGAGCAGAAGGACCACCCGGCCGCTCCAGCACGTCACCCGGCCCCGGAGGGTGGCCGTTCCCGTGCCTCACCAGCGGCCTAGGGTCGATCGCATGACCTCACCCGTGGGGGACCGCCGCGAGCGTCTCGTCGCCCTGCTCGTGGCCGGCGTGGCCGTCGTCCTGCTGGTGTCGTCGCCGACCTGGTTCGCGAGCGGCCGGACCGGGGTGGGAGTCGCCCAGCTCTTTCTCGGCGTGGTCCTCGCCGCGGTCGCGGCCTTCCTGTACCGGCGCGCGCAGCGCCGCTGAGCGCCCCACCGACGCGGACCCGGCCCGCCCCGGTCGTGGGCGGTCGCATTGCGCCACGACGGGAGCGGCAGCACGCTGACCGGACCTGTCGATGACCGAGTGGAGGTCGGCGTGAAGCTGGACAAGCAGGAACTGGTGCGGGTGCTGCACACGGAGGGCGACAACGAGACCGCCGACAAGGTGGCCGCCCAGCTGCCCGACGAGATCGACACCGACCGGGACGGCGACACGCTCGACAGGCTCGGGCTGGACCGCACGCAACTGATGGCCAAGCTGGCCGGCGGCGGTTTCGGCGGGACGATCGCCCCCTGACGTCGTCCCGGCGGGC
>DASQXT010000250.1:0-3043 GCA_035639575.1 Geodermatophilus sp. | reverse complement strand
CACCGTGCAGACGACGCGCTGGCCGGGCTCGAGCTCGCCGGCCTCGGCGACCTGGAGCAGCCCGGCGACCGAGGCGGCCGACGCCGGCTCGACGAAGACGGCCTCGGTGCGGGCCAGCAGCCGGTAGGCGGCGAGGATGGCGCGGTCGGTGACGGCGTCGATGCGCCCGCCGGACTCGTCGCGGGCGGCCAGCGCCTTGGTCCAGGACGCCGGGTTGCCGATGCGGATGGCCGTGGCGATGGTCTGCGGCTGCTCGACGACCTGCCCGGTGACGATCGGTGCGGCACCGGCGGCCTGGAAGCCCCACATCCGCGGCGTCCGGCCGGCCGTGCCGTCGGCGGCGTACTCGCGGTAGCCCTGCCAGTACGCGGTGATGTTGCCGGCGTTGCCGACCGGCAGGCAGTGGATGTCCGGAGCGTCGCCGAGGACGTCGACGATCTCGAACGAGGCGGTCTTCTGCCCCTCGATCCGGTACTGGTTGACGCTGTTGACCAGGCTGACCGGGTAGTCGATCGACAGCTTGCTGGCCAGCGCGAGGCAGTCGTCGAAGTTGCCGTCGACCTGCAGCAGCTTGGCGCCGTGCACCAGCGCCTGGGCCAGCTTGCCCAGGGCGATCTTGCCCTGCGGCACCAGGACGGCGCAGACCAGGCCGGCGCGCGCGGCGTAGGCGGCGGCGCTGGCGCTGGTGTTGCCGGTGGAGGCGCAGATGACCGCCTGCGCGCCCTCCTCCTTGGCCTTGGTGATGGCCATGGTCATCCCGCGGTCCTTGAACGACCCGGTCGGGTTGGCGCCCTCGACCTTGAGGTAGACGTCGCAGCCGGTGCGGCGGGACAGCTCCGGCGCCGGCACCAGCGGGGTCGCGCCCTCCTGGAGGGTCACCACCGGGGTGCTGTCGCTGACCGGCAGCCGTGAGCGGTAGGCCTCGATCAGGCCGGGCCACAGCGGGGAGACGGTGCCCCGGACGGGCAGCTGCGTCGTCATGACAGTCCTTCCACACGCAGGATGCTGGTGACGCCGCGCACCGCGGGCATCTCCCGGAGCGCGGCCACCGTCGCCGACAGCGCGGCGTCCGGGGCGCTGTGCGTCACGATGACCAGCGTCGCGGCGTCCCCGTGCCCGTCCTGGCGCACGGTGGCGATGCTGACCCCGTGACGGGCGAACTCCTGCGCCACCGTCGCGAGCACACCCGGCTTGTCGGCCACGTCGAGGCTGACGTGGTACCGGGTGGGGGTCTCGGCGATCGGCCGTGCGGGCAGTCCCGCGTAGGTGGTGACGCCCGGGCCGGCGACCCCGGCGACGCGGTTGCGCGCGACGGCGACCAGGTCGCCGAGCACGGCGCTGGCCGTCGCGTCCCCGCCGGCGCCCTGGCCGTAGAACATCAGCTGCCCGGCGGCCTCGGCCTCGACGAAGACGGCGTTGAACGCGCCGCCGACCGCGGCCAGCGGGTGCGTCGTCGGGATCATCGCCGGGTGCACGCGGACGGCGACGGAGTCCCCGCCGTCGGCCAGCACCCGCTCGCAGATGGCCAGCAGCTTGACGGTGCAGCCGATCTCCGTGGCGCGGGCGACGTCGGTCGCGGTGACCGCGGAGATGCCCTCGCGGTACACGTCCGCCGCCGAGACGGGGGTGTGGAATGCCAGCGAGGCGAGGATGGCGGCCTTGGCCGCCGCGTCGAAGCCGTCGACGTCGGCGGTCGGGTCGGCCTCGGCGTAGCCCAGCTCGGTGGCCTCGGCCAGGGCCTCGGTGAAGCCGTGCCCGGTCTCGGCCATCCGGGACAGGATGTAGTTGGTCGTGCCGTTGACGATGCCGACCACCCGGCGCAGCTGGTCACCGGCCAGCGACTCGCGCAGCGGGCGCAGCAGCGGGATCGCCCCGGCCACGGCGGCCTCGTAGTACAGGTCGACGCCGGCCTTGGCCGCGGCCGCGTGCAGCTCGATGCCGTCGTCGGCCAGCAGCGCCTTGTTGGCGCTGACCACCGACTTGCCCGACTCGAAGGCGGCCAGCAGCAGCGAGCGCACCGGCTCGATGCCGCCGATGACCTCGACGACCAGGTCGACGTCGTCCCGGGTCACCAGCCCGTGCGCGTCGGTGGTGAGCAGCTGCGCGGGGACGTCGGGGTGCCGGTCGGGACGGCGGACCGCGACACCGGCGACCTCGACCGGCCGGCCGATGCGGGCGGCGAGGTCGCCCGCCTGCTCCTCCAGCAGCCGCAGCACCGCGCTCCCGACGGTGCCGCAGCCCAGCAGCGCGACCTTCAGCGGATCACTCACGAACGGGCTCCTGCCGGGTGCTCGGGCGCGGGCTGGTCGATCGCCGGCGAGGGCGCGGGCACGTCGGCGAGGACGGCGTCGAGGGCGAACACGTCCGACAGTGTCTGCCGCCGGACCACCTCCGTGGCCACGCCGTCCCGCACGGCCACCACCGGCGGCTTGAGCAGGTAGTTGTAGTTGCTCGCCATCGACCAGCAGTAGGCGCCGGTCGAGGCGACGGCGAGCAGGTCGCCGGCCTGCACGTCGGCGGGCAGCCACAGGTCGCGGACCAGGACGTCGCCGCTCTCGCAGTGCTTGCCGACGACCCGGCACAGCGCCGGCGGGGCGTCGGAGGTCCGGTTGGCCAGCACGCAGGTGTAGGAGGCGTCGTACAGGGCCGTGCGGATTTTGTCGCTCATCCCGCCGTCCACCGAGACGTAGTTGCGCACCAGCGGCGCGCCCGGCGTGCCACTGGGGCCCAGCCGCACCGGCTTGATCGTGCCGATCTCGTAGAGGGTCACCGTGCCCGGCCCGGCGATGGCGCGGCCGGGCTCGACGGCCAGCCGCGGCACCGGCAGGTCGAACGCGGCGCACTCGGCCGCGACGACCGCCCGCAGCTTCGCCGCGACGTCGTGCGGGCTCACCGGGTCGTCGTCGGAGAGGTAGGCGATGCCGAAGCCGCCGCCGAGGTTGAGCTCCCCGAGCACCTCGCCGGTGGCCTGGCGGATCTGCCCCAGCAGGCCGACCACCCGGTGCGCGGCGGCCTCGAAACCGGCGGTGTCGAAGATCTGCGA
>DASQXT010000249.1:0-6142 GCA_035639575.1 Geodermatophilus sp. | reverse complement strand
CTCCCGGGGCGTCGCGCTCGACGAGCTGCTGGACACGCTGCGCGCCGAGGCCGACCCCGAGCGGCCGATCAAGGTCATCGGTGTCGCGCTCGGCCCGGACGCCGACCTGGGTGCGCTCGAGCAGATCGCCGACGCGACCGGCGGCGCGGCGTACTCGGCGGTCGACCCGACCGACCTGCAGACCGTCCTGTTCGACGCCCTGCGGCAGCGCTGAGTGGAGGGGCGCCACCATCTCTGACCTCGTCCCGGCACGCTCAGGCGGTGAGTGCCCCTGCACTCACCGCCTGAGCCGGCCGCAGGACCTGCACACCCACCGACCGCGCCCCTGCCCCGCGGCCCCCTCCAGGGCCCGCACCGAGCCTGCGAGGGGTGGGGAGGAGGGGTCCTTCCTCAGGTGCGGGCCAGCAGGTCGTCGAGCGCCGCGCTGACCTCCTCGACGGTCACCGCCCCCAGCGCCGGGTCGAGCTCGGTGCCCCACGGGTCGCCGGTGCCGTCGCCGTGCCACAGCATGACGTGCTGCGCCCGCGGCGGTGGCCCCCACAGCGCCGGCGACACCGGCCCGAACAGCACCACCGAGGGACGGCGGTAGGCGGTCGCCAGGTGCGCCATGCCGGTGTCGCCGCTGACCACGACCCGTGCGCCGGCCACGACCGCGGCCAGCTCGAGCGTCGTCGTCCGCCCGGCGAGCACGGCGTCCTCCCCGAGCCCGGCGCCCTCGGCGACCTCCCGGGCGAGGGGCACCTCGGCGGGGCCACCGGTGACCCGGACGTCGAGCCCCGCGGCGGCCAGGTGCCGGGCGACGGCGGCGAACCGGTCGGCCGGCCAGCGTCGGGCAGGGAACGCCGCGCCCGGGTGCACCAGCGCGACGCCCGCAGGTGCCGGGGAGGGCACCAGGGGGACGGCGAGGTCGAGGGCGTCGGGGTCGGCGTCCACCCCCAGCCCCTCGGACACGAGCCGGCACCAGCGCCGCACCTCGTGCTCGTCGGGGTACCAGGCCGGCCCGGGGTAGCCGGGGCTGTCGAAGGTGAGCAGCCGGTCCGGGCGCAGGTCGGCGACCACGACGTGCGAGGCCGGCCCCTTGCCGTGCAGGTCGACGGCGAGCTCGGGCGGCGGGCCGGACCAGTCCAGCGGTTCCAGCTCGCGGGCGGGCAGCACCTCGTCGACCGCGTCGATCAGCGAGGCCAGCGGTTCGAGCGCCGGAGTCGTGGCGAGCACCAGCCGGTGGTCGGGCACCGCGGCGCGCACCGCCCGGATCGCGGGCACGCCGGTCAGCAGGTCCCCGAGCCCCAGCGGCCGCAGGACGACGGCCGTGGACCGGTCGCTCACGGCCCCGTTCCGGGCTGGCCCCGTCCAGAGGCTCGCCGCGAGCCTGCGAGCGGGGAGGGGGACGGGGTCCTTCCCCGAAGCGTGGGCAGAACGGGGTCCTCCGTCCGGGAGCGCTCGACCAGGGCCGTCGTGGAGTGCCCGTCGAGGTAGGGCAGCACAACCGCCTGGCCGCCCCAGCGCCGCAGCACCGCGGCCTCGGGCAGGTCGGCGCCGGCGTAGTCCCCGCCCTTGGCCCACACGTCCGGCCGGAGCCGGCCGATCACCTCGGCGGGGGTGTCCTCGTCGAACACGACGACCGCGTCGACGAACTCCAGCGCCTCCAGCACACGTGCCCGGTCGGTGGCGGTCACCAGCGGCCGGGACGGGCCCTTGAGCCGGCGCACCGACTCGTCGGAGTTGATGCACACCACCAGGCAGTCGCCCAGCCCGCGGGCGGCTCGCAGCGTCGCCACGTGGCCGGGGTGCAGCAGGTCGAAGCAGCCGCCGGTGGCGACCACCGTCCCGCCCGCCGCGCGGACCCGGGCGATCACCCCGTCGACCCCGGGCTCGCCGGCGACCGCCGGCGCCCCGGCGTCGGGGGCGTCCCAGGCCGACGCCCCGCCGCGGGCCACGAACGCCCCGGCGGAGGCGACGGCGGCCGCCACCGCCTCACCGGTCACGGCGCCGTCGGCCAGCGCGAGGGTCGCCGCGGCGGCGAACGAGTCGCCGGCGCCGCACGGGTCACCGCCGGTCACCGGCGTCGCGGGCACGACCATCGGCGCGCCCTCGCCGTAGGAGAGCAGCGCGCCGCGGGCGCCGAGGGTCACGACCACCGCGCCGACGCCCCAGTGCCGGATCAGCGCCTCGGCCCGCGCTCCGACCGCGGCCAGCCCGTCGCCCTCGGCGGCCACGCCGGCGGCCGCGGCGACCCGGGCGGCCTCGGCGCCGTTGGGCGTGACCAGCCGGGTGTGCGGGACGGGGTCCGCGCCGCGGGGGTGCGGGTCCCAGACGATCGGCCCGCGGGCTTGCGCCAGCGCCGCCCGGACGGCGGGATCGGCCGTCGTCCCCCTGCCGTAGTCGGCGACCAGCACCGCGGCGGCCTCCCGGACGACCCGGGCCGCCTCCGCGGGCAGCTCGCCCAGCCCGGCCACCGCGGCGCCGCTGTCGATGCGCGCCACCGAGTGGTCGCCCACCCGCACGCGGCGCTTCACCGCCGTCCCGCCGGTCGCCGGGATCTCCACCAGCCGCACCCGGCCGGCCAGCAGCGCGCGCAGCCGGTCGGCGTCCGCGTCGTCGGCCATGGGGCTGATCAGCACGACCTCCCGGCGGGTGGCCCGGGCCGCGATCACCGCGGCCAGTGCGGCACCGCCGGGGCGCTCGCGGGTCTCGACGTCCTCGACGACCGGCACCGGCGCGTCGGGGGTGAGCCGCGACGCGGTGCCGACCAGGTCGACGTCCAGGAGCGCGTCGCCGACCACCACGAGCGGCCCCGTCGCGCTCACTGCACGACCCCGAGCCGGGTCTCCGGCACGCGCGCCGGTTCGGCGAGCACCGCCGCGTCGAAGGCGGCGCACACCAGGTGCAGCGCGACCAGGTGGCACTCCTGGACGGTCGCCGTCCACGGGGAGTCGATGCAGATAGCGTCGTCGCACGCCGCGGCCAGCGGGTTGGGCGCCGGGCCGGTCATCGCCAGCACGGTGATGCCGCACTCGCGGGCCCGGCGGGCGGCGGCGACGGCGTTGGGGCTGCGGCCGGAGGTCGACAGCAGCACCAGCACGTCACCGCCCCGCCCGTGCGCCTCGACCTGGCGGGCGAACAGCTCGTCGGCCGGGTAGTCGTTGGCGATCGCGGTCAGCGACGAGGTCTCCGAGGTCAGGCAGATGGCGGAGAACGGCGGCCGGTCGGCCCGGTAGCGGCCCACCAGCTCGGCGGTCAGGTGCTGCGCCTGCGCGGCGCTGCCGCCGTTGCCCGCCGCGAGCAGCCGGCCGCGGTGCTCGCCGCACAGCACGTCGGCGAGCAGCCGCCCCCAGCGGTCCAGGGTGTCGAGCTGGCCGTCCAGCGACCGCAGCGCGGTGGTCAGCGAGGCGACGTGGTCGGCGCCGGTCAGGTGCGTGCAGGTGTCCGGCGAGACGGCCTCGCCGGCGGAGTGGGGCGGGACGCTCATCGGGCGACCTCCACGGGACGGCGGCTGGCCAGGACCTGCCGGTAGACGGTGTCGGTGTCGGCGACCACGCGGGCCCACCGGTAGCGGTTGCGGGCCCGCTGCACCCCGGCCGCGCCGTAGGCGGCGCGCCGCGCGTCGTCCGCCAGCAGCGCGGCGAGCACCTCGCCGAGCCGTCCCGGGTCCCGCGGCGGGACCAGGTCGCCGGTGACCCCGTCGGCGACGGAGTCCTGCAGCCCGCCGACCGCGGTGGCGACCACCGGGCGGCCGCAGGCCATGGCCTCCAGCGGGGTGATGCCGAAGGGCTCGTACCAGGGCACGGCCAGCACGACGTCGGCCGAGCGGATCCACGCCGGGACGTCGGCGCGCGCCACGGCGCCGGTGAACACCAGCCGGTCGGCGACGCCCAGCGAGGCGGCGACCGCGCGCAGCCGGCGGACCTCGGCGTCGCCGTCCAGCTCCGCGGCCGGCGGCCCGCCGACGACGACCAGCTCGGCGTCGGGGACGGCGGCCAGCGCGCGGACGGCGTCCTCCTGCCCCTTGCGCTCGACCAGCCGGCCGAGCACGAGCAGCCGCCGCCGTCCGCCGCGGGGGGCGACCGGGCCGCGCGGGGTGAAGACGCCCGTGTCCACCCCGCAGGGCACGACCGAGACCCGGTCGCTGTCGAGGCCCAGCCGGCGCAGCTCGAAGACCTCGTCGGAGCACGTGGCGACGACGTGGCTGACGGTCCGGCACAGCGAGCGCTCCAGCTCGACGCGCTGCAGGGGCGAGGTGTCGGCCGCCCCCTGGTGGCGGCGCTTGACCGAGCCGAGGGCGTGGAAGGTCTGCACGACCGGGATCGCCCCCGCGGCGGCGACCGAGGCCAGCCCGCTCATCCAGAAGTGCGCGTGTACCAGGTCCGGCGGCCGCCGCGCCCATTCCCGGCGCAGTCCGGCGGCGAACTCGGGCATGTGCCGCAGCAGGTCGTCCTTGGGCAGCACCGCGGCCGGCCCGGCGGTCACGTGCGCGACGTCGTAGCCGTCGGTCGTGGTCACGCGGTCGGGCTGGTCGGGGTCCTCCCGCCGGGTGTGCACGGTCACCGTGTGGCCGCGGCGCGCCAGGCCCGCGGCGAGCGCGGCGACGTGCACGTTCTGCCCACCGGCGTCCACGCCGCCGATCGCGGCGAGCGGGCTGGCGTGCTCGGAGACCAGATCGACGATCACCGGGTCACCTCCTCGAGTAGCGCATCCCAGTCGGAGAGGAACCGGGGGAGCCCGTACCGCTCCAGCGCGGCGGCGCGTGCCGCCTTGCCGGCCAGCCGGGCGGCGTCCTCGTCGTGCAGGTAGGTGCGGACGGCGTCCCACAGGACGTCGGGACGGGTGGACAGCACGCCGGCCTCGGCCGGCACCGCCTCCACCACCTCGGTGGTGGCCAGGGCGACCACCGGCAGGCCCAGGTGCATCGCCTCGAGCAGCGAGAGCCCGAGGGAGGTCCACCGGACCGGGTGCACGTAGACCCGGCGGCGGGCCAGCTCGGCGTGCATCGCGGCCTGCGGCGGGTCGTCGTACAGCGCGACGCGGTCGGGGTCGAGCCCGTAGCGCTGGTGCAGGCCCGCCAGCCCCATGCCGAAGACGTCGACCGGGGCGACCGCGGCCAGCCCGGGCAGCAGGTCGGCGCCGACGGTCCGGCCGCGGCGCACCGGTTCGTTGGTGACGACGGCGGCCCGCGCGAGCTCGCCGGTCCACCGCTCGCCGGGGTCGACGATGCCGTGCTCGACGACCGTCGTCGGCGCCCGGCCGTTGTCGTAGAAGAGCTGGTTGAAGTACGTGACGTGCGCGATCGGGATGTCGTCGCGGTCGGCCAGCGGGTGCCGGGTGTGCGGGACCGGCCCGTCCCCCGGCTCCAGCCCCGGCGCGTTGTGCTCGAGGAAGACGGCGGGCAGGTCGCGGCCGGGCTCGCGACCCAGCCACTCCCGCACCAGCTCCAGGTCGCGGGTGCGCTGCAGGACGACGACGTCGACGTCCTCGTCGCGCAACTGCTCGGGGGTCACCTCGCGGGCCGACGCCGGCCAGTCCCAGGTGCGGGCCCGCCCGAGGCCGTCCGGGCTACGACTCCCCCCGGGGCCGTCCACGACCGGGAGCAGGTACTCGTGCCGCCCTTGGAGGAACGCCGTCGTCCACGAACCGTGCACGTGCCAGAGCAGGACCCTCACGAGCTCACCAACTCCTCCACAGCCGCGACGACGTCGTCCGCGGTCACCGACGCGAGGCAGGGGTGGCCGGGCACCGGGCACTCGCGGGCCCGGGTCAGCCGGCAGGGCGCGTCCTGGTCGCCGAGCAGCACGGTGGGGACGCCGTAGGGCGCCCAGCGTGCGGCGGGCACGACCGGGGAGAACAGCGAGACGACCGGTGTCCCGACGGCGGCGGCCAGGTGCGCCGGGCCGGTGTTGCCGACGACGACCGCGGCGGCGCCGTCGAGCAGCGCCGCCAGCCCGGCCAGGTCCAGCGCACCGCCGAGGTCGACGCCGCGGGCGCCGGCGACGGCCGCGGTGAGCGCGCGCTCCCCCGGCCCGCCGGTGACCAGCACCCGGTGGCCCGCGTCGGTGAGCGCCTCCACCGCCTCCGCGCACCGGTGGGCCGGCCAGGCGCGGGCCGGTACCGACGCCCCGGGGTGCAGGACGAGATACCCGGCCTCGTG
>DASQXT010000248.1:0-9205 GCA_035639575.1 Geodermatophilus sp. | reverse complement strand
GACCGGCAGCCGCGGCCGACGCTGTCCGCCGTCCGGGCCCTGGTCGGCATGGCGCGGGCCTGGCCCGGGCCGCTGCTGGACAACCTGCGCTCGCCGCTGCCGCGGGCCGCCGTGGAGACGTTCCTGTCCATCTACTCGCGGCCCTCGATCACCTGGGCCGACCTCGCCTGGCTGCGGGCCCGCACCCGCCTGCCGATCGTGCTCAAGGGCGTGCTGCACCCCGACGACGCCCGCCGGGCGCTCGACGAGGGCGTGGACGGCCTGGTGGTCAGCACCCACGGCGGCCGGCAGGTGGACCGCTCCGTCGCCGCGCTCGACGCCCTGCCCGACGTGGTGGCCGCGGTGGCCGACCGGGCACCGGTGCTGCTCGACAGCGGGGTGCGCAGCGGCGCCGACGTCCTCGTCGCGGTCGCGCTCGGCGCGCGGGCGGTGCTGCTCGGCCGGCCGTTCGCCTGGGGCCTGGCCCTCGCCGGCGAGGAGGGCGTGCGGCAGGTGGTCTCCGACGTGCTGGGCGAGTTCGACCTGACGCTGGGCCTGAGCGGCCACACGTCGGTCGACCAGCTCTCCCCGGAGGTGCTGCGCCGGGTCGGCTGACGGACCCCGTCAGGGACTCAAGTCCCTTCGCGCTCCCCGCGGGTCGTGGGACGGTTCGCGGCAGGTCGCGCCTCGCGTCGGTCACCGGTCTGACCGACGGACGGCCATCGACGTCCGAGGGGGACAGGACGGTGACGTGGCGATGAGCACCCGAGGACCGTTGCTGACCCTGGCGTCCGTCGCGGTGCTGACCGGCGCCCTCCTGTGGGTGAACGAGGTGGTCGGGCCGCCGACCCCGACGACGAGCTCGTCGACCTACAGCGCCGACTACGGCGCACCCACGTCGCCCTCACCGTCACCGTCACCGTCGGAGGCCGCCCCACCGCCGGCGGCGGAGCCGGCGACCCTCCAGGCCGTGTACTCCGGGAAGACCGGCGGGGGCGAGGCGACCGTGGCGGTCGCCGTCAACGGGGACCGGGCGGCGGCGTACCTGTGCGACGGGACCAGGATCGAGACCTGGCTGCAGGGCTCGGTGACCGGCGACCAGGTCGTGCTGACCGGGCGCGACACCGCCGCGCTCATCGGGACGGTCTCCGGTACGACCCTGTCCGGCACCGTCGTGACGAGCACCGGGCAGGCGTGGCCGTTCTCCGCGGAGGAGGCCCGTCCTCCGGCCGGGATCTACGAGGCCCGGACGACGATCGACGGCCTGGCGACCCGGATCGGCTGGGTGGTGCTCCCCGACGGCACGCAGGTCGGGATCCAGAACGTCGGCGGGAACCGGAGCCCGGCGCCTGCCCTGGACCTGGAGGACACCACCTTCACGCTCGACGGGGCCGCCCAGGAGGCCACCCCCGTCGACGGGTCCGACACCGTGGTGGGCCAGTGAGGGAGGCCCGGCCCCCCGCAGCTGACACCCCCGTGCGCGAGGAGCAGCCGTCGTCATGACCGCCACCACCGAACTGGCCGGTGCGACCCGTGACCGGTACCGGCTGCCACTGCTCACCTTCGTCCTGGTCGGTTCGGCCGTGGCCGTGGCGCTCGGGGTGTACGGCCGGGAGCACGAGCCGGCGGGGTACGCCCTCAACGTCGTCGGGTTCTCCGGGCCGCTGTACGTCAAGGCGTGGCTCACCACGGTCGCCGCCGTCCTCGCCGTGGTCCAGCTGCTCACGGCCGGTCGCATGTACGACGCCGCGACGAGCGGCCGGGTCCACGCGGTCCACCGCTGGTCGGGACGGGTCGCGGTCCTCGCCACCGTGCCGGTGGCCGTCCACTGCCTCTACGCCCTGGGCTTCCAGGGGGGCTCCCCCCGGGTCCTGGTGCACTCCCTGCTGGGCTGCGCCCTCTACGGCGCCTTCGTGGTCAAGATGCTGGTCCTCACCCGCCGCGACCGGCCCCGCTGGGTCGTGCCCGTCGCGGGCGGGGTCCTCTTCGCCGCCGTGGTCGGCCTCTGGCTCACGTCCGCGCTGTGGGTGTTCACCACCACGGGTCTCCACCTCTGAGAGACCCGAGCCGCGATCGGGCCGCGTGGGAAGGAACCTCCGGATGGCCGGTCCCCCCGTCATCGAGATCCGGGAACCCGGGCAGCAGCCCCGGCGCGTGGTGCTGACCCGCGCGCTCGAGGTCGGCCGCGAGTCCGGGGGCCTCCCCCTGTCCGACGGGAGCGTCTCCCGCCGCCACCTGCGGCTGGTGCCGAGCCCCGTCGCCCTGTCCCTCGTCGACCTCGACAGCCGCAACGGGACGTTCGTCAACGGCAACCGCGTCGCCGGCCGCGTGGTCCTCGAGCACGGGGACGTCGTCCGTCTCGGGGCCACCGAGATCGTGGTGGTCGGCCGACGCGAGCGCGCCCCGGCGCCCGCGGCCATGGCCACCGTGCTGGCGGGTGCGGGCGAGGGCGTCCCGCCTCCGCCGCCACCACCCACCGCCCCGAGCGCTCCCTCGCGGCTGGCGGTGGCGTGGGACCGGGCGCTGGGCAGGACGCCGCGCGCGGGCGAGGCAGTGTTCCCGGTCTACACCGAGATGCGCACCCGGGTCCCGCTCGCCGCGTGGCGCGCGGTCCGGGTGGTCAGCGTGCTGGCCTACCTCGCGCTGGTGGTCGCGCTGTTCGTCCGGCCGGCGGGTGGGCTGTTCGTGTTCTTCAACGTGATCGTCCCGCTGCTGCCGATCCTCTTCTTCGTGGCGCCGGGGGTGTGGCGCAACAGCTGTCCCCTGGCCGCCGTGAACCAGGCGCCGCGCGTGCTCGGGTTCACCCGCGGGCTGACGGTGCCGCAGTGGTGGCAGCGCCGGGCGTTCATCGTGGCGATGGTCCTGTTCCTCGGCATCGCCGGTGCCCGGCTGGCGGTCTTCAACGGCAGCGGGCCGGCCACCGGCGTGCTGCTCGCCGTGATCATCTCCGCGGCCTTCCTCGGCGGCTTCCTGTTCAAGGGCAAGAGCGGCTGGTGCAGTCAGATCTGCCCGTTGCTGCCCCTGCAGCGGGTCTACGGCCAGACCCCGTACGTCCGGGTCCCCAACAGCCACTGCCGGCCCTGCGTCGCCTGCACGAAGAACTGCTACGACTTCCAGCCGATCAGCGCCTACCAGGCCGACCTGCACGAGGACGACCCGGCGTGGACCGCGCCGCGGAAGCTCTTCGTCGCGGCGCTGCCCGGCTTCGTGCTCGGCTTCTTCACGCTGGCCGGTAGCGGGAACCAGCCGCTGACGTCGACCTACGGCCAGCTGGCCCTCTACTTCCTCGGCAGCGTCGGGCTGTTCTACGCGGCGGAGGCGCTCCTGCCGCTCCGGACGGCGGTCACGATCGCGGTGTGGGCCGCGGCGGCCATCACCCTCTTCTACTGGTTCGCCGGCGTCGTCCTGGCGTCCTCGTTCGCGACGGTCACCGGCATCCAGGCCCCGTGGCTGCGCTGGCCGATCCGGGCCCTGGTGCTGGTCCTGTCCGTCCTCTGGATCGCCCGCACCGCCGTGAAGGCACGCCAGTACGACGAGGAGGCCGCCGCCGACCAGCGCGCCCAGCTCCCCGTCATCCCCGTCAGCCGGCCGTCGCCGGAGGCCGCCCGGGACGCGGGTGACGCGGACGGCGGCGAGGTGCGGTTCGCCGAGGGCGACGGCCCGGTGCGCGCCGAGGCCGGGACGAGCCTGCTCGAGGTCGCCGAGCGTGCGGGCCTGCCGCTGGAGGCGGGCTGCCGGATGGGGGTGTGCGGGGCCGACCCGGTCGCGGTCCTCGACGGCACGTCCTGCCTGTCGGCGCCCGAGGAGGAGGAGCTCAACACGCTGCGCCGGCTCGGGCTGGCGAAGAACACGCGGATGGCCTGTTCCGCGCGGGTCGAGTGCGGACCGGTCACGGTCTCCCTGACCCCCCAGCCCGGGGCGCCCGACGACGGTGCCCTGCCGCGGGAGTTCGACCGGTCGATCGTCAGCGTGGTGGTCCTGGGCAACGGCATCGCGGGCGTCACCGCCGCCGACTTCGTCCGGCGGGGCCACCCCGAGTGCGAGATCCACGTGGTCGGGCAGGAGCCGCACGTCCTCTACAACCGGATGGGCATCTCGCGGCTGGTCTACGGCCGGTCGGCGATGCAGGGCCTCTTCCTGCTGCCCGAGCAGTGGTACGACGAGCACCAGATCACCGCGTGGCTCAACACCGTCGCCACCGACATCGACCTGGGGTCCCACCGGGTGTTCCTCGGTACGGGCGAGGTGCTGCCCTACGACCGCCTGATCCTGGCCATGGGCAGCAGCGGCGTCGCGCCGCCGGTCACCGGGTTCGGCCGTCCCGGCAGCTTCGTCCTGCGGTCGGCGTCGGACGCCCAGCAGGTCCGGGCCTACGCCCAGCAGCACGCGTGCCGGGACGCGGTGGTCTCCGGTGGCGGCCTGCTGGGACTGGAGGCGGCGCACTCCCTGCTCGAGCTGGGCCTGCGGGTCACGGTGCTCGAACGGGGTTCGAGGTTGCTGTCCCGCCAGATCGACCCGCGCTGCAGCGAGCTGGTCCTCACCCACCTGCGGAGCATCGGGGTGCAGGTCCTCCACGACGCCGAGGCGGTCGCGCTGGCCGGCGAGGACCGGGTCACCGGGGTCACCCTCCGGGACCGGCGGTCGCTGCGGTGCGACCTGTTCCTCGGCGCGGTGGGCATCCGGCCCAACGTGGACCTGGCCGAGCGTGCCGGCATCCCGGTCGGCAGGGGTGTCCTCGTCGACGACCGGATGCAGACGCGGGTCCCGGGCGTGTACGCCGCCGGAGACGTCGCCGAGCACGGCGGCAGGGTGCTCGGCCTGTGGCCGATCGCGGCCAAGCAGGGCGAGGTCGCCGCGGTGAACGCCCTGGGCGGTCACGAGGTGCTCAGCGCCGAGGTGCCGGCCACCATCCTCAAGGGGGTCGGGCTGGACCTGTTCTCGATCGGCCGGGTGCAGCCCGAGCCGGAGGACGAGGTGGTCGTCGTGGAGGACGCCTCCCTCCCGTCGTACCGGCGGCTCGTCGTGTCGCAGCGCAGGGCCGTCGGGGGGATCGTCCTCGGGCACCACCCCGAGGACGTCGTGGCGGTCACCTCGGCGGTCAAGAAGCAGGTGGAGCTCGACGACGCCGTCCTCGCCGACCTGCGGAGCGGGAACTGGCAGGTGCTCAAGGACGTCGGCCGGCGGGCGGCGGTCTCCCAGCCCGCGCGCGCCTGACCGACCGCCCCGCCTCCCGGGGGGAGCGGCCGGCCGTCCTCCTCACCCGGGATCCGCGGTCCCGGTCGGCTCGAAGACGAACACCTGCCGGCCGATGCGCAGGCTCCAGCCCGGCAGGAGCGGGGTGGGCTCCCGCCCGACGCGGGTCCACTCCGCGGCGCCGGGCGCGGCGACGTAGGTGCCGCTCACCGACGGGGCGTCGCGCACGTGCACGGCACCCGCGCTGACCGACACGTGGGCGTGCACCCGCGAGACGAGGTTGTCCGGGTCGTGCAGCACGACGGGGGACGCCGACGCGTCCTGCACGGACGGGTCGTTGTGCGGTTCCCGACCCAGGACGTAGTCGCGGTCGAGCAGGATCGTGGGTCCACCGCCCTCGGCGACCAGCGCGCCCACGGGGGGCGCCGCGAGCAGGGTCGCGGCGGGATCGACCGGTTCGTCCCCCTGCGGTCCGGGGATCGGCTCGGTGCCCCGTCGCCCGACCTCCGCGCCTGCCGGGCGGTCCGACACGGCCGGGAGGGTGACCTGGTCCGTGGCCGGCGTCTCCGCAGCCGACGTCTCCTGCGTCGGGGGCTCCGGGGTGGCGGGCTCCGGCGTCGCGGACTCGGGCGTCGGGAGGTCCGCCGTCGAGAGGTCCGAGGTCGAGAGGAACGCCGTCGAGGTCTGGGGCCCCCGGTCCCCCGACCGGTCGGAGGCGGGGTCGGGCTCCGTCGGCCGGGCCGCGCCCTCGTCGCCCGGTGCGGAACTCGTCCCGGGGCTCCCGGTGGGCGCCGTGAGGACGAATCCCCGCGCGGGCACCACGCCGGAGCGCAGGTCGGAGCGCGGGTGCACCTCGACCGACCGGTCGGCCTCGCTGCCGATCGCCACGCGCTCGAAGGGCAGCGGGACGACCTGGTCGACCCAGGTCAGTGCCTGGCGCCCGGAGAGCCGCCTGGTCGTCCCGGAGTCGACGACCTCTGCCCACACCGGGCCGCGCAGGAAGACGACGACGCCGTCCTCGACCGGGGCGACCACACCGAAGGCCGAGCCGTCGGACGGCGTGCGGCCACCGACCCAGGCGGCCAGCCGCGCGGCGATCGCGCCCCCGGGGTGCTCGGCCTCGGCGGCGGCCCGGACCAGGTCCAGGAGTTCCCCGGTGGCGGCCTCGTCGGCCGCCGCGTCCGGCGCGATCAGGACCACGGCGCCGCCGAACCGCCCGACCAGACCGGTGCCGGGCCCGATGCCGACCCGGGTCGTCCCGTCGTCCATCTGCACTCCCTGCAGGCGCCCGGCCGGGGTCTCACCCGACCCCGTGCACCCGATCGGAGGGGAACAGGCTACGACCCGGTGCCGCGGCCGACCAGGACCGCCGGGAGGTGGGTGGCGGATATGCTGCCGGGGCCGATCGTGAACTCGTTGGCGCCGTCGACCGGAGGCGCACGGAGGAGTCGACGTGGCACATCCGCAGGCCTCCCGCGCCGTGGCCCCGGACACCGGTCCGGCCCCCCGGACCCGCGTCCCCCTCCCCGTCGCGACCCCGACCTGACGGATGGAGGTCGAGCGGCAGCTGATCGCCGACGCGCTCCCGGCCTACGAGGTCGGGGGCGTGGTCGGGCAGGGCGGTTTCGGGGTCGTCCTGGCCGGTCGCCACCGCCAGCTCGACCGCAGGGTGGCCATCAAGCAGCTGTCCAGGACGGTGGCGGCCGACGTGGCGGTCCGTCGGCGGTTCGCGGCCGAGGCGCGGGTGCTCGCCTCGCTCGACCACCCGCACGTCGTCCCCGTCTACGACTTCGTCGAGCGGGAGGACCTCTGCCTGCTGGTGATGGAGCTGCTCCCCGGGGGCACGTTGCGGGACCGGTCCACGACCACCGGGTTCACCGCCCCGCACGCCGTCGCGGTCTCCCTGGCCTGTGCCGCCGGGCTCAACGCGGCACACGAGCGCGGGGTGCTGCACCGGGACGTGAAACCGGAGAACATGCTCTTCGCCGCGAGCGGCGCCCTCAAGGTCACCGACTTCGGGATCGCCAAGGTGGTCGGCGGCACCGAGACGCTCCTGACCCGCGCCGGCGAGGTGGTCGGCACCCCGGCGTACATGGCACCCGAGCAGGTGCGCGGGGGAGAACTGTCGCCGGCGACCGACGTGTACGCGCTGGCCACCATGACCTACGAGCTGCTCTCCGGCGTCCTGCCGTTCACCGCCGACGGCAACGCCATGTCGCTGCTGTTCAAGCACGTCCACGAGGCGCCCATCCCGCTCCGGGAGGTGGCCCCCGGGGTGCCCACCCCGGTGGCGGACGCGGTGATGCACGGGTTGACCACCGACCCCGCGGAGCGCTTCGCCAGCGCGGTGTCGTTCGGGACGGCGCTGGCCGAGGCGGGCACGGAGGCGTGGGGGTGGGGCTGGCTCTCCGCCGACGGGATGCCGGTCGTGTCGGGCGCGGAGCGCATCGTCGCCCCCACCCGGGGCTCGGTCATCCCGTCCGACCCGCCCACGGGCGCGGGTGTCTCCGGTCCTCGGTCACCGGCGAGCGGTGGTGCAGCCGCGGAGGCATCCCGCCGCGGCGCGCCTGCAGACGTCCCCGCTGGGGAGCGGACACCGCAGCCGTCGTCGTCCGTCCCCGGAGCCGCGGGACAGGAGACCGTCGCGGCAGCCGGGAGCCCGGCACCGGACGCGGAGGTGGCCGGACGCCCCCGGAAGCGGTGGGTCGGCGTGGTCATCGCACTGGTCGTGGCCCTCGTGCTGGTCGCGGCGGTCCTGCTGGTCCCGAGGCTGTTCACGGTCTACGTCGCCCCGGCGGGCGGCCTGGTGCCGTTGGTGTTGGACCTGCTGGGCAGGGCGACCTGACGCTGGACCGCAGCGGGACCCCGTCCCTCGCAGGCTCGGGGCGGTGCCCTGGACGGCGCCGTCGCGACACGCCGGGGCGGGGTTGACCCCTGCGTGTGACCGGGGTCACAGTGGAGGCCGGGCGGGGGCAGCCGGCAACGAGTGGCCTCCCACTGCTGGGAGGACCGACCAACGCGGCCAGACCGTCAGGACCGGCCCCCCGCCCCTCACCTCCAGCGACTCCCGATCAGCCGGTGACGTTGCGGCGCATCCGCTCCAGCGTCGCCGCGACCCGGGCGAGGTCGTCCGCGTCGAGGCCGGCGCGAAGCTGCTCGTCGTGCGCCCGTGCGGCATCCCGCAACCGGTCGAACAGCTGCAGGCCGGTGGCGGTCAGCGCCACCCGGTGCACCCTCCGGTTGCCGGGGTCGCGGCTCCGGGCGACCAGCCCTGCCGCCTCCATCACGTCCAGCTGCTGGGTCAGCGTGGCCGCGCGGACGCCGAGCGCGTCGGCCAGCTCCCGCTGACTGGCGACCGCACCGGGGCGCAGCGCCACCAGGACCAGCCAGACGGCACGCGACCCACCGGCGGCCGTGAGTCGCGCGTCGAACGCCCGGCTGACCTCGCGGGCCACCCGGTCGAGGAGCAGCCCGATCGGCGGGCCGCCGGGAGGCCTCGGCACGGCCGCACCCTACCAAGAACGACAGGATCCTGACCTTTCGGTACCTAATGATCCGGCGTAGCGTCGAACGCGTCCAGTCCTCCTCCCAGGAGGGGCGCGATGACCGCGATCCCGACAGCCCGCCCCGTCCGGCTGCGGCTCGGCCGCGACACCCGCCGGGTTGTCCTGCTGGTCCACCTGGCCGCGTCGCTCGGGTGGTTCGGCGCCGATGTCGTCCTCGGGGTGCTCGCGGTGACCGGGTTCGTCTCGGACGACCCCGCCCGCGTGGCCGCCTGCTACACGGCCCTGCACGTCTTCGCCGTCCCGGTCCTGCTCACCCTGGGCCTGGTCAGCCTCGCGTCGGGACTGGTGCTCGGGCTGGCCAGCCGCTGGGGCGTCGTCCGCACCCGCTGGGTGCTGGTCAAGCTCGTGGTCAACCTGGTGCTGGTCGCCCTGGTGCCCGTGCTGCTCCAGCCCCGGCTGGCCGAGGTGGCGCAGCAGGCGCGCCGGGTCGACGCCGGACTGGTCGAGCGGCTCGGGCGGATCCCCCT
>DASQXT010000247.1:0-11170 GCA_035639575.1 Geodermatophilus sp. | reverse complement strand
GGCTGCTGCGGCCCCTCGTCCGCGCCGTTCCGGGGGACCGCAGCAGCCCCCTGGTCGAGACCACCTGGGACGACGCCCTCGACCGGGTGGTCGACGCCGTCCGCCGCACCCAGGCGACCCACGGCCGCGATGCCGTCGGCTGCTTCGGCGGTGGCGGGCTGACCAACGAGCAGGCCTACCAGTTCGGCAAGTTCGCCCGCGTCGCGCTGCGGACGAGCGCCATCGACTACAACGGCCGGTTCTGCATGTCCTCGGCCGCGGGCGCGGCCAACCGCGCGTTCGGCCTCGACCGCGGCATGCCGTTCCCGCTGTCCGACGTCGCGCAGGCCGACGTCGTCGTCCTGGTCGGGTCCAACCCGGCGGACACCATGCCCCCGGCGATGCAGTGGTTCGACGAGGGCCGCGCCCGCGGCGCGCAGCACGTCGTGGTGGACCCCCGCCGGACGGCGACCGCCCGCAACGCCGCACTGCACCTGCAGCCGCTGCCGGGCACCGACCTGGCCCTGGCCAACGGGCTGCTGCACATCGCCATCGCCGAGGGGCTGGTCGACGAGGCGTACGTCGCGGCGCGCACCACGGGCTTCGAGCAGGTCCGGGAGGGCGTCGGGGCCTACTGGCCCGACCGGGTGGAGCGGCTGACCGGCGTCCCCGTCGCCGACCAGCGCCGCACCGTCTTCGCCCTCGCCCGCGCGGAGCGGGCGATCGTGCTCACCGCCCGCGGCGCCGAGCAGCACCGCAGCGGCACCGACACCGCCCAGGCGTGGATCAACCTGGCGCTGGCCCTCGGCCTGCCCGGCCGCGAGGGCAGCGGCTGGGCCACCGTCACCGGCCAGGGCAACGGGCAGGGCGGCCGCGAGCACGGGCAGAAGGCCGACCAGCTGCCCGGCTACCGCCGGCTCGCCGACCCGGTCGCCCGCGCGCACGTCGCCGCCGTCTGGGGCGTGGACCCCGACGACCTGCCGCAGCCGGGGCCGTCGGCCTTCGAGCTGCTCGACGCCCTCGGCACCGACGGCGGGGTGCGCACCCTGCTGGTGCTCGCGTCCAACGTCGCGGTCTCCGCCCCGGACGCCCGCCGGGTGATCCGCCGCCTGGCCGACCTGGACTTCCTCGCGGTCAGCGACTTCTTCCTCTCCGAGACCGCCGAGCTCGCCGACGTCGTCCTGCCCAGCGCCATGTGGGCCGAGGAGGACGGCACGATGACCAACGTCGAGGGGCGGGTCCTCCGCCGCCGGCGCGCGCTGGACCCGCCCGACGGCGTCCGCGACGACCTGCAGCTGCTCGCCGAGCTGGCCGAGCGCCTGGGGGTGCCGGGGTTCAGCGGGGACGCCGAGACGGTCTTCGCCGAGCTCGGCCGGGCCAGCGCCGGGGGAGCGGCCGACTACTCCGGCATCACCTACCGGCGCATCGACGAGGAGCAGGGCGTCTTCTGGCCCTGCCCCGCGCCGGAGCACCCCGGCACGCCGCGGCTGTTCCTCGACCGCTTCGCCACCCCCGACGGGCGGGCCCGCTTCCTGCGCGTCGAGCACGTCGAGGCGCACGAGCGGCCCGACGCCGAGTACCCCTACGTGCTCACCACCGGCCGGGTGCTGGCGCAGTACCAGTCGGGCACCCAGACCCGGCGGACCAGGAGCCTGCAGCTGGTCGCCCCGCTGCCGCGCGCCGAGCTGCACCCCGACCTCGCCCGCCGCCTCGGCATCGGCCCGGACGACGTGGTGGAGCTGGCCACCCGCCGCGGACGGGCCCGCTTCTCGGCGCACCTGACCGACGACGTCCGCCCCGACGTCGTCTTCGCGCCCTTCCACTGGGGCGGCGGCTCGTCGGCCAACGCGCTCACCGACCCGGCGCTGGACCCCACGTCGAAGATGCCGGCCTTCAAGGTCTGCGCCGTCGCCGTCACCCGCGTCGCCGGCCCGGTCGAGCTGCTGCCCGCCCCCGCCGCCGCCACCCAGCCCGAGCCCCGTCCCCACGAACAGCCCGCGGCGCGCACCCCGCTCCCGCCGTCCCGCCCCGTCCCGAGGAGGACCCCCCGCGTGAAGAGCACCCCACGGTTCCTGCAAGGCGTGTACCCGATCACCGGCGAGGGCCTGGACAAGCCCGGCCCCATCGACCCGGCGCTGCGCTACACCGTGCCCTCGGGCGCCACCGCGCAGGCGCTCTACTTCCGTGGCGGCAACTCCACCGAGCACCTGGTGTACGTGCTGCTGGTCCGCGACGGGGTGCCGGCGCGCTGGTTCCCGATCGGTGCCAAGGGCGACGTGCACGTCCCGCTGCGGGTCGTCGAGGACCTGCCCGGTGGCACCGTCGTCGAGCTGCAGGCGGCCGCGCCCATCGGAGTCACCGGCGAGCTGGTCGTCGACCTCGGGCTGGTGGAGGTCTGATGACCGTCCTGGGTGGCCGACCGACCGGCCTGACGTCCTTCTCCCTCGACGACGAGCTCGACGCCCGCGCCCGGCTGGTCGTCGTGGGCAACGGCATGGCCGGCGCCCGGCTGGTCGAGGAGGTGCTCGAGCGCGGCGGCGGCGACCAGTTCCGCATCACCGTCCTCGGCGACGAGCCGCACGGCAACTACAACCGGATCATGCTCTCGCCGGTGCTGGCCGGGGAGTCGCACGAGGACGACATCGTCCTCAACAGCCACGACTGGTACGCCGACAACGGCGTGCACCTGCGGGCCGGGATCCGGGCCGAGCGCATCGACACCGCCGCCAAGACCGTCCTCGGCTCCGACGGCTCGGTCACCCCCTACGACCACCTGGTGCTGGCCACCGGCAGCTACTCGTTCATCCCGCCGATGACCGGCGTCCGCGTCTTGGACGGCGGCCTGCTGCCCGGCGTCTTCGGGTTCCGCACCATCGACGAGACCCGCGCCCTGCTGGAGGCCACCGGCCGCTGCCGGAGGGCCGTCGTCATGGGCGGCGGGCTGCTCGGGCTCGAGGCGGCCCGCGCGCTGCAGGGCCACGGCCTGCAGGTCGAGCTGGTGCACGCCATGCCGTGGCTGATGAACGCCCAGCTCGACGCGGAGGCCGGCGCGATCCTCAAGAGGAGCGTCGAGTCGCTGGGGATCGGCGTGCACCTCGACGTCCTGGCCACCGAGGTGCTGGGCGCCGAGCACGTCGAGGGCGTCGTGCTCAAGGACGGCCGGCGGCTGGACTGTGACCTGCTCGTCGTCGCCGCCGGCGTCCGGCCGCACACCGACGTCGCGCTGCGCTCCGGGCTGGAGGTCGAGCGCGGCATCGTCGTCGACGACCGGCTGCGCACCGACGACCCCGACGTCTACGCCATCGGCGAGTGCGCCCAGCACCGCGGCTCGGTGTACGGGCTGGTGCAGCCGGCGTGGGAGCACGCCCGCGTGCTCGCCGACGTCCTCACCGGCGCCGACCCGGACGCCGAGTACCACGGCAGCCGGACGGCGACCAAGCTCAAGGTCGCCGGCGTCGACGTCGCCACCATGGGGGTGACCACCCCCGAGCGGGAGGACGACGAGTTCCTCGTCATCTCCGAGCCCAAGCGGGGGGTGCACCTGTCGGTGGTGATCCGCGACGACAGGCTCATCGGTGCCACGCTGCTCGGCGACACCCGCAAGGTCGCCTACCTGACCCAGGCCTTCGACCGCGGTGCGCCGCTGCCGGAGGAGCGGATCCGGCTGCTGGTCGACCTGTCCGACGGCGCCGCGGAGGTCGGCGTCGCCGAGATGCCGGCCGACTCGCAGGTCTGCAACTGCAACGGGGTGTCCAAGGGCGACATCTGCGGTGCCGTCGCCGGCGGCTGCGGCAGCGTCGGCGCGGTCATGGACGCCACCCGCGCCGGCAAGGGCTGCGGCTCCTGCAAGTCGCTGGTGAAGCAGATCGTCGAGTGGGCCGCCGACGGCGACGTCGCCGAGGACCCGGCCGCCTCCTGGTACGTGCCCGGCATCCCGCTGGCCAAGCCGGAGCTGATGGCCGCCATCCGCGAGCAGGACCTGCGCAGCGTCTCGGCGGTCTTCGCCGCGCTCGCCCCCGGCGGCAAGGAGGACGCGAAGTCCAAGATGGGCCTGACCTCGCTGCTGAAGATGCTCTGGGGCGTGGACTTCGTCCCCGAGAAGGACGGCGAGTTCATCAACGACCGCGTGCACGCCAACATCCAGCGCGACGGCACCTTCTCCGTCGTCCCGCAGATGAAGGGCGGCGTCACCACCCCGGCCCAGCTGCGCCGGATCGCCGAGGTGGCCGAGAAGTACGAGGTCCCGATGGTCAAGGTGACCGGCGGGCAGCGCATCGACCTGCTGGGGGTGCGCAAGGAGGACCTGCCGGCGGTGTGGGACGACCTCGGCATGCCCTCGGGGTTCGCCTACGGCAAGAGCTTCCGCACCGTGAAGACCTGCGTGGGCAGCGACTTCTGCCGCTTCGGCCTGGGCGACTCCACCCAGCTCGGCATCGACCTGGAGACCCGGTTCCAGGGCATCGAGGGCCCGGCGAAGATGAAGCTCGCCGTGGTCGGCTGCCCCCGCAACTGCGCCGAGGCCTACGTCAAGGACGTCGGCGTCGTGGCCGTCGGCAACGGGAAGTGGGAGGTCCACGTCGGGGGAGCGGCCGGGGCCACCGTCCGCAAGGGCGACCTGCTGGCCACCGTGGACTCGCCGCAGGAGGTGCTCCGGCTCACCGGCCGGTTCCTGCAGTTCTACCGGGAGAACGCCAACTGGCTGGAGCGCACCTACGACTTCGTGCCGCGGGTCGGCCTGGAGCGGATCCGGTCGGTGCTGCTGGAGGACAGCGAGGGGATCGTGGCCGAGCTGGACGCGAACATGCAGCGGTCGGTCGACGCCCACACCGACCCGTGGGGGCAGGACGGGAAGGAGCCGGCCACGCCCGGCCAGTTCCGCACCTCGCTGCCGCTCGTCGCGCTGCCGAAGGTGCCCGTCCGATGAGCGCGCCGCACCTGGAGGCCGCCCGGCCCACCACCCCGGGTACCGAGACCGGCAGCCCGGCGACGGAGGTGCGCACGCCGGGACCCGCGGCCCCGCTGCGCGGCGAGGCCCACGCCGTCGGCCGGGTGGACGACGTGCCGCCGGGGGAGGGGCGGGCGTTCGTGGCCGGGGGCGTGCAGGTCGCCGTCTTCCGGCTGCGGGACGGCTCGCTGCACGCCACCCAGGCCGCCTGCCCGCACGCCGGGGGCCCGCTCGCCGACGGGCAGACCGACGTCGACGTGCTGGTCTGCCCGCTGCACCTCTACGCCTACCGGTGGACCGACGGCGCATCGACGTCCGGGGCCGCGCCGATCCGCGTGTATCCGGTGCACGAGGTCGACGGCGAGATCGTCGTCGAGATGCAGGACCACCCTTTCCCCGACGCCTCGCAGGCTCAGGCGGAGGGCGCCTGAAGGGTGGCCGTTCCAGCGCCTCACCTCGGCCGTGATCATGGGGTTGTTGCCGGCTGCGTCGGCGCGTCGGCGCGTGTCGCCGGCAACAACCCCGTGATCGACCCGGCGGGGACGGGCTACGCCGGGCGCACCTCCAGCACGTGCACCCCGGCGTCGGTCGGGACGTCGCGGGTGAGCCGCAGCCCGGCTGCCGCGCACAGGTCGGCGTACTCGGCGACGGCGCGCTCGCGGCCGGGCAGCAGCAGGAGCATGTGCAGGTCCATGCGCACCGCGGCGGGGTCGTCGGGGGCCCGCTCGGGCAGCACGGCCTCGACCACGAGCAGCACCGAGTCCGGCCGCATCGCCGCCCGGCAGGTGCACAGCACGCGCAGCGCGACGTCGTCGTCCCAGTCGTGCAGGACACGCGAGAGCAGGTAGACGTCGGCCCCGCCGGGGACCTCGACGAGGAAGTCGCCGCCGACCGCGGGCAGGTCGCTGCCGGCCACGACCTCGGGCAGGTCGAACAGGACGACGCCGGCGCCGGGTACCCGCTCGCGGACGGCGCGCAGGAGCGTGCCGCGCCCTCCGCCGACGTCCACCACCGAGGAGCAGCCGGTCAGGTCGTAGGCGGCGACCACCGCGCGGGCCTCGCGCGCGGACCGGTTGGCCATCGCCGCCTGGAACGTGGCCAGCCGTGCGGGCTCGGCCGACAGGTGCTCGAAGAACGGCCGGCCGTGGACCGCCTCGAACGGCGTCCCGCCCTCGCGCACCGCCGCGAGCAGCCCGGCGGCCGCGCCGGCGTAGAGCCCGCCGCGCATGGCCACCCAGTCGCGCAGCGAGCCCGGCACGCCGGTGCACAGCAGCCGGCCGGTGTCGGTGAGCGCGAACCGGCCGCCGGGCAGCTCCTCGAGCACCTCCTCGGCGGCCAGCCCGCGCAGCACCCGGTGCAGGGCGCCGGGCACGGCGCCGAGCTCCCGCGCGAGGTCGGGAGCGCTGCGCGGGCCGGCGGCCAGCGCGTCGGGCACCCCCAGCGCGACGGCGACGTGCAGCAGCTGGGTGACCAGGTAGCCGTCGGCCAGCCGGGCCAGCCGGTCGGCTGCGGAACCGGGCACGACGGCATGGTGGCACCGCCCTCACCGGACGGACAACGCGGTCAGCGGCGGGGGCGGGCCCGCACGTGCATCCGCTCGCCCTGCGGGCCGAACAGGCCGAGCACCTCGGCGGGCTCGTCACCCGGGTTGCCGATCCAGTGCGGGGTGCGGGTGTCGAACTCGGCGACCTCCCCGGGGCCGAGGACGACGTCGTGCTCGCCGAGCAGCAGCCGCAGCCGGCCGGAGAGCACGTACACCCAGTCGTAGCCCTCGTGCGTCTGCAGATCCGGCTCCCCGGGCGGAGTGCGCGGCGCGTAGACCATCTTGAACGCCTGGATGCCGCCCGGACGCCGGGTCAGCGGGACGACGGTCAGGCCGTGCGCCGGGGTGCGCGGCCGCAGGTGCACCCGCGGGTCCCCGGTCTCCGGCGCGCCGACCAGCTCGTCGAGCGGCACCTGGTGGGCGCGGGCCAGCGGCAGCAGCAGCTCCAGCGTCGGCCGCCGCTGCCCGGACTCCAGCCGGGACAGCGTGCTCACCGAGGTGCCGGTCCCCTCCGACAGCTGCGTCAGGGTCAGCCCGCGCCGCTGGCGCAGCGCGCGCAGCCGCGGGCCGACCGCGGTGAGCACCGCGTCGGTCGTCGCCTCGTCGTCCGCCATGCCCGTCATTTGCCGGTCCGGCAACGTCCGTTGTCAAGTCGGCAGCACCGCGGGGAGGCTGCCGGGCATGGAGCACGCAGCACACCACGGCCACGGCGAGATGCGGTTCGACGAGGCCTCCTGGGAGGAGCGCTACGGCGCGGCGCCGGCGCTGTGGAGCGGCCGCGCCAACCCGCAGCTGGTGGCCGAGGCCGCCGGGCTGACGCCGGGCCGGGCGCTGGACGCCGGCAGCGGCGAGGGCGGCGACGCGCTGTGGCTGGCCGGCCGCGGCTGGCAGGTGACCGCCGTCGACTTCTCCACCGTCGCGCTGGCCCGCGCCGCCGCGCAGGCCGACCGGCTGGGCCCGGAGGTCGCCGGGCGGGTCGAGTGGGTGCACGCCGACCTCACCCGCTGGGCGCCGCGGACGAGCGCCTTCGACCTGGTCTCGGCGCAGTACTTCCACCTGCCGCCGCAGGACCGCGACCCGGCGTTCGCCCGGCTGGCCGCCGCCGTCGCGCCGGGCGGCCGCCTGCTCGTCGTCGGGCACCGGCCCAGCGAGCTGCACACCGGCTCGCCGGACATGTTCTTCACCGCCGAGCAGGTCGCCGCGACGCTCGACCCGGCGGCCTGGGACGTCGTGGTCTGCGAGGACCGACCGCGGACGGCCGCCGGCCCGGCCGGGCACGAGCTGCCCGTCGCCGACACCGTGCTGCTGGCCCGCCGCACCTGAGGTCAGGGCCAGGACGGCGCCGAGGGCCGGCAGGGCCCGGCGCTGCTCACCCACCGCGGCGGGGCAGCGGCTCGACCGAGGCCAGCACGGTGCCGTCCGCGGCCAGGACCTCGACCGTCGCGGTCCCCTGGGGGACGGCCCGCACCGCGAGCCCGTCGTCCAGGGGCAGCTCGGCCAGCGGCGTGCCGTTCCCGTCGACCGCGCGGGCGGTGACGGCGGGGGACGGCGCGACGACGGCCAGCGTCCCGGTGGCGGGGTCCCACAGCGCGGCGGGCAGCCCGGGGTCGACGACGACCGGCGCGCTCTCCAGCCGCAGCTGGTCCGGCGCGGCACCCGGAGGACCGGCGAACCAGGCGAGGGCGACCGACCCCGTGCCGAGCTCCCGCTCGAGCTCGTCGTCGTCCACCAGCGGCGGCGGCACGGTCAGCCGACGGGACACCAGCGCCCAGCGCCCGCCCGGCACGTCGCCGGCGAAGAGCACCTGCGACCCCGCCGGGGGAGGCGCGGCCGCGCGGGCACCCGGATCGCTCCAGGACAGCTGCCGCACCGCCGCGACGAACCCCGCGTCGCCGGCGAGCGAGCCGCGGGTCGGTCCGGCGTCCGAGGCGGGCAGGTCCCGCACGTCCGGCGCCCCGGCCACCGTGGTCGCCGGCTCCGCCGACGGCCCGTCCGGCACCAGCGCCTGGCCTCCCGCCACCGCGGCCACGACCACCGCGCCGGCCGCGCCCAGCCGCAACTGTGACCGGCGGCGGGCCCGGTGCCGGCGCTCGACCACCGCGGCCAGGTCGGCGCGCGGCTGCGGCGCGGTGGCCTCGGCGAGGGCGGTCAGGCGCGCCCGCAGCTCGTCGTCCCTCACCACTCCTCCCCACCGGCCGGTTCGAGCGCGCTCAGCGCGGCGCGCAGCCGGGCCAGGCCGCGCGCGGTCTGGGTGTTCACCGTGCTGGGCGAGCAGCCCATCAGCTCGGCGGTCTGCTGCTCGGAGAGGTCCTCGAAGTAGCGCAGCACCACCGCCGTCCGCATCCGGACCGGCAGTTCGCGCAGCGCGGCGCGCAGCTCCTCGTCGCCGTCCTGGTGCGGTGCCGCCGGCCGGTCGGGCACCGACTCCACCACCTGCTCGGTGGTGGACAGCCGGCGCCGCCAGCTCGCGTGCGTGGTGACCAGCACCCGGCGCACGTAGGCCGAGGGCGGCCCGGACCGGCTGATCCGGTCCCAGTGCCGGTAGGTCTTGAGCAGGGCGGTCTGCACGAGGTCCTCCGCGTGTCCGCGGTCGCCGGCGAGCAGGACGGCCAGGCGCAGCAGGGCGGCCTGCTCCGCGGACACGAAGTCCGCGAAGCCCCGGTCCCCGTCGCCCACCCGTGCCCCCTCCGCCGGTCTCCCGACCTCTCCACGCGGTGAGGCCCCCCGCAGACCCACACCCGGGTCCTCGTGCGGGAGGGTGCCCAGCATGTCCAGGTTCGTGGAGCTGAGTCACGTCATCTCTGCCGGGATGGTCACCTATCCGGGCCTGCCCGGGCCGGAGGTGACCCCGCACCTGACCCGCGAGGCGTCCCGGGAGCGGTACGCGCCGGGCACCGAGTTCGTCATCCACGCGGTGCGCATGGTCGGCAACACCGGCACCTATCTCGACAGCCCGTTCCACCGGCACGCCGACGGGGTCGACCTCGCCGGGCTGCCGCTGGAGGCGCTGGCCGACCTGCCGGCACTCGTCGTCCGCACCGCCGGCTCCGGGCGCCGGGCGGTGACCCTCGACGACCTGGGCGGGCTGGACGTCGCCGGCTGCGCGGTGCTGCTGCACACCGGTGGGGACGCCGCCTTCGGGACGCCGGAGTACGCCGTGGACGCACCGTTCCTCGCCGGGGACGCCGCGCGGGAGCTGGCCGACCGGGGTGCGGCGCTGGTCGGGATCGACGCGGTGAACATCGACGAGATCACCGAGCGCGGCGAGCGGCCGGCGCACACCGTGCTGCTGGGTGCCGGGATCCCGATCGTCGAGCACCTCACGGGGCTGGACCAGCTGCCCGGCACCGGCGCCCGGTTCACCGCGGCCCCGCCCCGATTCGCCGGGTTCGGCACCTTCCCGGTGCGCGCCTACGCCCAGCTGCCGGACTGACCCGGCTCAGGCGGGCGGCGCGAGCTCGGCCAGCGCGGCGGCGACGTCGTCGTCCCGCACGAAGCCCAGCGCCAGCAGCCGGTGCACCAGGACGCCGCGGCGGGTCAGCCGCAGGTCGGCCGGGCGCAGCCGGGGGAGGGCCGCGCCGCCCGGCCGCGGCTGGGCCGGTGGCGGGTCGAGCAGCCCGGCGCGCTGCAGCTCGGCGACGTCCTCGCGCGCGCCCCACGCCGTCCACCCGCGCGGGTCGTCGGCCAGCGGGGTCATCGGCAGCGGTGCCCGGTCGCGGCGGCCGACGCCGGCCAGCAGCACCAGCTGCCGCCAGGTCAGCCCGGCGGCGAGCGTCAGCGCCCGCTCGACCAGCGCGGCGTCCAGGTCGGGGGAGGAGGCCACCTCGGCCAGCAGGTAGCCCAGGTGCCGCACCCGCCGCTCGTCGTGCGAGCCGCGGGCGGCGGCCACCACGGCCTCGGTGACCGCGTCGGCGGCCGATCGCCGGCCGGACCGCGGGACGAAGAAGCCGTCGCCGCGCACCGGGCGCCCGCCGTGGGCGAGGGTCACCGCGTGCTCGACGGCGAAGGCGAGGACGGCGCCGGCGCGGGCCCGCTCCCGGGGGACGGCGATCCCCGCCGACTCGTCCGCCGCCGTCCGCAGGCACCGCGCCAGCCGGTCCTCGAGACGCACCGCAGCGCGGCCGGCCGGGGCGGGGTAGACGAGGGTGGCGGCGTTCCGGCTCATGGTGCCCGCGACCGCCGCGCCGTCCTCGATCAGGGCGCGGCCGGCAGCCGCGGGGTCCTCGGTCACGGTCACGCCGCCGATCCTCCCCACTCGCCGGGCCTGCGCGCACGCCGGTCGCCTCCGGCCTCACCACAGCGGGTCAGCGCCGGTGAGCACAACGGAACACGAGTTCTGCCCGGCAGCAACGGCGGGGGAACGACGGGCCGCCACCGTTCTGGCCCATGGCCGCCCCCACCCCCACCACCCACCAGCAGACCGCGACGGTCGCCGTCGCTCCGCGCCCCGGTCGCTGGATCGACGACTGGCGCCCGGAGGACCCCGCCTTCTGGGAGTCCACCGGCAGGCCGGTCGCCCGCCGCAACCTGTTCTTCTCCGTGTTCTCCGAGCACGTCGGCTTCTCGATCTGGAGCCTGTGGTCGGTGCTCGTGCTCTTCCTGCCCGAGGCCGTGTACGGCATCGACCCGGCCGGGAAGTTCCTGCTCACCACGCTGCCGACGGCGCTCGGCGCGTTCGTCCGGCTGCCCTACACCTTCGCCGT
>DASQXT010000246.1:0-7374 GCA_035639575.1 Geodermatophilus sp. | reverse complement strand
AGCGACTTGACCGGGTACCGCCACAGCTCGGCGACCCGCACGTCAGGCCTCCCAGGCGAGGGTCCAGGTGCCGGACCACTCGGCGCCGGGGTCGAGGACGACGAGGTCGGTGTGGTCGGCCAGCGCGTTCGGCGGGCAGGTCATCGGCTCGACGGCGACGCTGCGCCGGCGCTGCCCGGGTCGCAGCGTGTCGCCGGTGAAGACCTGCAGCCACGGCCAGGAGTCGTCGACAGCGAGTTCCAGGCTGCCCAGCGCCGCGCTGCGCAGCCGCACGCGGGCCCAGCCGTCGGCGTCGCGGTCGAGGTCGGTGACCGGGGTGTCGAGGGAGCGGTCGCCGATCCGGCCGATCGCCCCGTCGAAGGGACGCCGCTCGCCGGTCGGCAGCCCGCCGTCGTCGACCACCAGCTCGGTGCGGGCGGGCAGCTGCAGCTCGGCGTCGGCGATGCCGCCGTCCTCCCGCGCCCCGACGGCGAGGTACGGGTGGAACCCGGCGCCGAAGGGAGCCGGCTCGGCACCGGCGTTGCGCACCCGCATCGTCACGGTGAGCCGGCCAGGTCCGAGGGTGTGGTCGATCGCCGCGGCCAACCGGAACGGGTAGCCGGACCGGGCCTCGACGACGGTCCCGACGGTCACCGCGTCGTCCCTGCTCTCCAGGACGCTCCAGGGCTGCCAGCCGACCAGGCCGTGCATCGCGGTGGGCTTGTCCGGGCCGGCCAGCTCCAGCTGCAGGTCGCGGCCGCCCCAGCTCCACCGGCCGTCGCGGATGCGGTTCGGCCAGGGCAGCAGCACCCGGCCGCGGCTGCCGCCGGGCACCGTGCCCGCGGGGTAGCCGTCGAGCAGCTCGCGGTCGCCGACGGTCAGCGCACGTAGTGCGCCGCCGCGCAGGTCGACGGCCAGCCGGGCGTCGCCGGCGGTGATCTCGACCTCGGTGGGCTCGGTCGCGGGCCAGGCAGCGCTCATGGGCCCACCCCACCACACACCCGGCCTCGCCCACCGGCGGGCCGGATCAGGCCCGGTCGAGCACCCGCCCGTAGAACAGCGAGTCGTCGGCGTAGGGGCCGAAGGCCGCGATCCGCCGGTAGCCCGCCCCCTCGTACAGCGCGACGGCCTCCGGCTGCCGCGGTCCGGTCTCCAGCCGGAGCGTCGTCCAGCCGCGGTCCCGCGCGGCCGCCTCCAGCCCGGCGGGCACCAGCTTCGACAGACCCCGCACCCGCGCCGCCGGCACCACGTACCTCCGCTCGATCTCGGCGACGCCGTCCTCCAGCGGACGGAGCACGCCGCACCCGAGCGCCTCGCCGCCGGCGTCGCGGGCGACAGGACGACGGCGACGTCCGCGGCCGAGGGCGGCGTCCCGGGCTCGTGACCGCCCTCGTGGCGCGCCGGCAGCTCGGCCTGCTGGGCGGCGGTCAGCCGCCGGACGTCGGGGTCGTCCCGGGCGGCCGGGACGAGTCGCACGTCGGGCACGGCCCGACCGTACTGACGCGTTCCACGTGGAACCCGTGACGTCCGTCAGTACCGCCGGGCCCGCCGTGGCGGAAGACTGGGGTCCCGACCCGAGGAGGCCACCCCGATGCCCGAGCCGCACCTGCGCGCCGCTGACGCCGACCGCGCCGCCGTGGCCGCCCAGCTCGGTGAGCAGATGAGCGCCGGGCGGCTCACCGTCGCCGAGTACGACGAGCGCCTGGCCCGTGCCTACGCCGCCCGGACCTACGGCGAGCTCGAGGAGCTCACCGCCGACCTGCCGCGCCCGGCCGCGCAGCCCCCGGCGCCCGCTCCGGTCCCACCGCAGCCCGCCGCCGCCCACGGCTGGCACCACGGCGGCTGGAGCGGCGGGCCCACCCGCCAGGCGGCCTGGCGCAACTGGGCCGTCACCGCCGGGATCGTGCTCACCGTCTGGCTCGCCACCGTGATCGGCTCCCAGGAGCTCCACTACTTCTGGCCGATCTGGGTCATCGGTCCCTGGGGGGCGGTGCTGCTCGCGCAGACCTTCGGTCGGGGTCGCGACGACGACGACCGCCGCCGGTTGACCTGACGGCACGGGTGACGGTCCCTGGAGTGGGTACACCGAGCTCGACCGCCCACGCCGCACACGGGGGACCGATGCACACGATGACCGAGCGCTTCACCGATGCGCTGCACCGGATCGACAGCGACCGCGACGTCCAGCCCATGCTCGACCTCACCGGGGACGACGCCCAGCTGGTGAAGCTGGACGAGCACCACCGGACGACGGGCAAGGACGGCGCGAAGACCTTCTGGGAGGACTACCGCGACGTCTTCGGCGACCTGGAGACGACCTTCACGCACAGCGTCGTCGGTGCGGACAGCGCCGCCCTGGAGTGGACCTCGACCGGCACCCTGCGCAGCGGCAAGCCGTTCCGGTACCGCGGGGTGACCGTCATCGAGGGCGACGAGGAACGGCTCACCGGCGTCCGCACCTACTACGACTCCGCGGCCTTCATCCAGGAGCGCGGCGGCACCGCCTGAGGGAGGACCTCACCCGGCCGGGAGGGTCGCCGGCCGGCGACCCGTGACGGGCCGCACTCCCCCGGCGTCCGGGTCACCCGCACGGGTGAGGCACGGTCAACCGCCGCGCGCGGCGGGCCGACCGAACCGGCATGAGCTCCACCCGAACACCCGCCGAGCACGCTGCCCGGCGCGGCGCTCCCCTGTGGCTGTACCTCACTGCGCTGGTGGTCGTCCCGCTGCTCGGCGTCGCCGCGCTGACCACGGTGATGGTCCGGTCGGTGGTGGTGGACGCCGACAGCGCCGCACGCGCCGCGGCGGCCGTGGGGGCCGTCGCGCAGCTGGACGCCGTCCGCAGCGGGGTGGCGCACGAGATGATCCCCTCGCTCTCGCTGACCGTCATCGAGGACCCGGCCAGCGCGGCCGAGCTCGGGGTGCCCGTCGAGCAGGTGGCCGCCCAGCGCCAGGTGACCCTGACCCTGCTGCAGCAGAGCCGGGCCGTGACCGACGGCGTCCTGGACTCGGCACCGGCGGACCCCGCCGGCCCGTCCGCCCTGGGCGACGCCGCCCGTGAGGTCGCGGAGCTGCGCGCCCACGTGGATGCGCACGACCTGCGCGTGGACCTCCTCTACGACCGCTACCTGGCGCTCCTCGACGACCTGGGCGCCGCGCAGCAGGAGACGGTCGCCGCGGCCGCGGCCGAGCAGGTCCCCGTCGCCACGCTGACGGCCACCCGCGACGTCCAGCTGGTGGGCGAGCTCGTCACCGCCGCCATCCGTCAGATGCCGAACTTCTTCGGCGCCCAGCTCGACTGGGACCGGTCGGCCGACTTCCGGCAGGCCTGGCAGGCCGACTGGGCGGCCTACACCGACGCCCAGCAGACGATGAGCCAGCTCTCCCAGACCCCCCTGCGCGAACAGTGGCAGGAGATCAGCGCCGCTCCGGAGGTGACCACGGTCGACGGCGTGCTCGCCGCGCAGGCCGGCGGCACCACCGTGGCTCCGCTGTCCCTGCCGGACCTGGTGCAGCTGGTGATCGGGACCTCGACCCGCGACACCGCCCTGACCGGCCTCCTCGACAGTGCCGTGGAGCGGGCCCAGCACCTGGCCGCCGCGGACCGCGACCGGGCCACGGGTCACCGCGACCTCATCCTGGGTCTCGGTGCCGGGCTCGTGCTGGTCTCGCTGCTCGGCGCGCTGTGGGTCGGGCGCAGCCTCTCCCGCGCCCTCGGCCTGCTCGCCGACCGGGCGGAGCGGATCATCCAGGGCAGCCTGGTGGACGTGGAGAGCGTGGGCCCGCGCGAGGTGCGCACCGTCTCCCGGGCGCTCGCCTCGGCCGTCGCCGGGCTGCGCCGGATCCAGCACCAGGCGCGGGCCATCACCCGCGGCGACCTGTCCCACCCGGTCCTGGACGAGTCCCTGCCCGGGGCGCTCGGCCAGCTCCTCCACGCCTCCGTCGAGCAGCTCGTCAGCGCCGTCCGCCAGCGGGACACCCTGCAGTCCGCGCTGGCGCACCAGGCCGCGCACGACCCCCTCACCGAGCTGCCCAACCGGGCGCAGGCGCTGTCCCTGGTCACGGCCGCGCTGCACCGCGGTCGGCGCTCCGGCGCCATGACCGGCCTGCTGTTCGTCGACCTCGACGGCTTCAAGGCGGTCAACGACGGGCACGGCCACGCGGCCGGGGACGAGGTGCTCCAGGAGGTCGCGCGCCGGCTGAGGGAGGCCGTCCGTCCCGGGGACGTCGTCTGCCGGCTGGGTGGGGACGAGTTCGTCGTCCTCGTCGAGGAGGCCGGGTCCGAGCGCGACCTGCAGGGCCTCGCGGAGCGGCTGATCGGATCGGTCAGCGAGCCGATCACCGCCGACGGTTCCCAGGTGGGGATCGGCGCCAGCATCGGGATCGCCGTCTGCCGCGACGCGGACACCGACGCCGACGCGCTCATCGCCGAGGCCGACACCGCCGCCTACCGGGCCAAGGACCGGGGCCGCGGCCGGGCGGAGATGTTCGACGAGGCGCTGCGCCTGCAGCTGGGCGCCCGGTCCGAGATGGAGGCCGCGATCGCCGCCGGCCTGGCCGCCGGCGAGATGACGCTGCACTACCAGCCCGTGCTCGACCTGTCCGCCGGCCGGCTGAAGGGCTACGAGGCCCTGGTGCGCTGGCAGCGGCCGGGCGTGGGGATGGTGCCGCCCAACGACTTCATCCCCGTGGCCGAGGAGAGCAGCCTGATCTGCGACCTGGACCGCTGGGTGCTGCACGAGGCGACCCGCCAGCTGGCGCAGTGGCGGGTGGGGGACCCGGTGGAGGCCGGTGAGCCCGAGCCCACCGTCGCGGTGAACGTCTCCGGCCGTCACCTCGCCGACCGGCGCATCCTCCAGGACGTCGCGGACGCCCTGCAGGCGTCGGGCCTCCCGCCACGGTTGCTGGTCCTGGAGGTCACCGAGACCGTGCTGGTCAACGACCCCGCGGCGTTCACCCACCTCGCCGCGCTGCGGGAGCAGGGCATCAGCATCGCGATCGACGACTTCGGCACCGGCTACACCTCGATCGGTCAGCTGGGGAACATGCCGGTGGACACCCTCAAGATCGACCGCAGCTTCGTCGCCTCGACGCAGCCCGGGCACCCCGAGCTCGTGGCCCTCATGATCCGGGCCGCGCACACCTTCGGGCTCACCGTGGTGGCCGAGGGCGTGGAGGAGGTCGAGCAGGTGGAGTGGCTCAAGGACCAGTCGTGCGACCAGGCGCAGGGCTACCTGCTGTCCCGTCCCCTGCCCCCGGCCGACGCAGCGGCCCTGCGCCGGCCGACCGTGGGCGCCCTCCCCGCTGACCGCTGAGCGGGAGCCGGACGGCGGGACCGCGAGACGCAGCGAGGCCCCGGGGGACTCTCCCCGGGCCTCGTCGTCGTGGTGGGCAAGGGGGGAGTTGACGCGCCGCACTGGATGGAGGCGCCGCTGTGGCAGGCGGTCTGCCCGACGCTGGTCTGCGGCCCGTCCGGCGGTGGGCTGCACGCGGTGGACGAGTGGGTCGACCTGGCCCGGGTCCGCGCCTTCGTGACAGCTCTGCTCGCCGTGCTGAGGGGCGGCTGGTCACCCGGTACCGACTGACCCGCGCGCCCGTGCGACGAGGCCCCAGGCGGTCGGCCCGCCCGCGCCGCACGACCACCGGCGGCCTCCGCGAGGGTGCTGCGGGCGACCTGCCCGCAGGGCGGTGCCGCTAGCCTCGCCTGCGCCCGGGGAGTCGGTTCCCGGCTGAGCGCCCAGCAGGGAGAGACTCGGTGGCCCCAACGAACGCCTACCGTCCCGGCCGGGACCACACCTCCCGGACGTTCCCGGTGGTCCCGCCGATCTACCAGACGACGACGTTCGAGCTCGACGACACCTCCTACGCCGACATCCAGGGGACCGGTGGGCTGCGCGAGACGTGGTACTCGCGGTTCAACAACCCGACCGTCGACGCCGCCGGCGCCGAGGTCGCCCGGCTGCACGGTGCGGCTCGGTCGCTGATGACGTCCAGCGGCATGGCGGCCATCGCCACCACGCTGGTCACGCTGCTGCGCAGCGGGGACACCGTGGTCGCCTCGCGCCAGGTGTACGGGGACACCGACGACCTGCTGGAGCGGGACCTGCCCGCGCTCGGGATCACCGTGGTGCGCGTCGACGCCTTCGACACCGCCGGGTGGGAACGCGCCGTCGCCGAGCATCGGCCGGCCGTCCTCTACGGCGAGACCCTGTCCAACCCGCAGCTGCGGGTCATGGACATCCCGTCCGTGGCGGCGATCGCCCAGCGCGCGGGTGCGCGCCTGGTGGTCGACAACACCTTCGCCACGCCGTTCTGCGCCCGGCCGCTGGCGCTGGGGGCCGACGTCGTCGTCGAGTCGGCGACGAAGTTCCTCGCCGGGCACTCCGACGTCGTTGCCGGCGCGGTCACCACCGATGACGAAGCGTTGGCCGAGGAGGTGCAGCGGCGACTGATCACCTTCGGCGGCTGCCTGGACCCGCACGCGGCCTTCCTCGCCTGGCGGGGCATGCGCACCTTCGGCGTCCGGCTGGCCGAGGCCTGCCGGTCCGCCGAGGTCATCGCCGGCAAGATGGCCGACGAGCCGGACATCGACCACGTCCGGTACCCGGGGCGGCTCGACCACCCGGACGCCGGCGCGGTGGTCGACGCGGTGATGCCCGGGCCGAAGGGCGCCATGCTCAGCCTCGTGCTCGCCGGAGGCGACGACCGCGTGCTGCAGGTGCTGCGGCGCCTGCAGGTGGCGGTCGAGGCGACCAGCCTGGGCGGGGTGGAGACGCTGGCGAGCGTGCCGTTCAACTCCTCGCACTTCAACATGACCCCGCAGCAGCGCCTCGACGCCGGTATCCCGCCGGGTCTGCTGCGGCTCTCGGTCGGGTTGGAGGGCGCCAACGTGCTCATCGACGACCTCCGGCAGGCGATCGCCGCCAGCAGCTGACCGCCGCGAGCAGCTCGACCCCCGGCGGGTCCTAGTGGGTGACCTTCAGGCCGACGACGCAGCCGACGATGCCTGCCAGCAGGAGGACCCGCACCGCCGACACCGGCTCCTCACCGGACCACATATGGCGTACCCAGCGGTCAGCGCGGCACCGATGCCCACCCACACCGCGTACGCCGTGCCGATGGGCAGGCTGCGCATCGCGTACGCCAGCCCCAGCATGCTGCCGACGATGCCGACCAGGAACACGACCGTCGGCGCCACGCGCGTGAATCCCTCCGTGCGGCCGAGGGCGGTGGCCCACACCGCCTCGAGGGCGCCGGAGAGCACGAGGACGAGCCAGGACACGAGTACCTCCTGAGATCACTGTTCCGTCGTTGCCGGACGACGGCGCCGCTCTCCGGAGGTCTCGCCGTGGACCCATCCGCGGGTGCGCGGACCGGCGGCGCCGCCGGCGCTAG
>DASQXT010000245.1:0-6088 GCA_035639575.1 Geodermatophilus sp. | reverse complement strand
CGGCGCACGGCGCGAGGGCGCCAGCGGCCGCACCGGAGACGTGACCGACTCGGCGACCGGCGAGGTCATCGGCGAGGTCCCGCTCGCCACGACCGAGGAGGTCGACGCCGCGGTCGCCGCCGCCTCGGCCGCCTTCCCGGGCTGGCGCGACACCTCCCTGGCCAAGCGCACCGCGGTGCTCTTCCGCTTCCGCGAGCTGCTCAACGCCCGCAAGCCCGAGCTCGCCGCGATCATCACCGCCGAGCACGGCAAGGTCCTCGACGACGCCCTGGGCGAGGTCTCCCGCGGCCAGGAGGTCGTGGAGTACGCCTGCGGCGTGCCCTCGCTGGTCCGCGGCGGCTTCACCGAGAACGCCTCGACCAACGTCGACGTGCACTCGGTGCGCCAGCCGCTCGGCCCGGTCGCGATCATCAGCCCGTTCAACTTCCCGGTGATGGTGCCGATGTGGTTCTTCCCCATCGCGATCGCCACCGGCAACACCGTCGTCCTCAAGCCCAGCGAGCAGGACCCGTCGGCGTCGCTGTGGATCGCCGAGCTGTGGAAGGAGGCCGGGCTGCCCGACGGCGTGTTCAACGTCGTCCAGGGCGACAAGGTCGCCGTCGACCGGCTGCTCGAGCACCCCGACATCCAGTCGGTGTCCTTCGTCGGGTCCACCGCGATCGCCCAGTACGTGTACGAGACCGGCACCCGGCACGGCAAGCGGGTGCAGGCCCTGGGCGGGGCGAAGAACCACATGGTGGTGCTGCCCGACGCCGACCTGGACCTCGCCGCCGACGCCGCGGTGAACTCCGGGTTCGGCTCGGCCGGTGAGCGCTGCATGGCGATCAGCGCTGTGGTCGCCGTCGGCGGGGTGGGCGACGACCTGGTCGCCCGGATCGCCGAGCGCACCCAGACCCTGCGCACCGGCGACGGCCGCAAGGGCTGCGACATGGGCCCGCTGATCAGCAAGCGGCACCGGGATCGGGTCGAGTCCTACGTGGAGGCCGGTGAGAAGGAAGGCGCCAAGCTCGTCGTCGACGGCCGCCAGGTGCAGCCCGAGGGCGGCGAGGACGGGTTCTGGCTCGGCCCGACCCTGGTCGACCACGTCGAGCCGGCGATGAGCGTCTACACCGACGAGATCTTCGGTCCCGTGCTGTCGGTGCTGCGGGTGGACACCTACGAGCACGCCGTCGAGCTGATCAACCGCAACGAGTACGGCAACGGCACCGCGATCTTCACCAACGACGGCGGCGCCGCCCGGCGGTTCCAGCACGAGGTCGAGGTCGGGATGATCGGCATCAACGTGCCGATCCCGGTCCCGATGGCCTACTACTCCTTCGGCGGATGGAAGAACAGCCTCTTCGGCGACACGCACGCCCACGGCGCCGAGGGCGTGCACTTCTTCACCCGGGGCAAGGTCATCACCAGCCGCTGGCTCGACCCCAGCCACGGCGGCCTGAACCTGGGCTTCCCGCAGAACGTCTGAGTCCCGCACCCGCACTGCGACGATGGCGCGGTGACCACCCCGGTGGTCACCGCGCCATCGTCGTCTCCGAGGAGAGCCATGGCACCGCAGCGGTCCCACCCCGAGGTCGAGCCCGCCCGGCAGCTGTACCCGGTCCTCGTCCAGTGCCGGAAGCCGGAGGTGCTGTGGGCCAAGCTGGCCACCGGCAACTACGACTGGCTCGGCGTCCGGCGCAACGGCAAGTACGTCCTGGGACGGCCCCGGCTGTCCGCCGTCGTCCCGGAGGAGCCGGTCCCGCCACCGGACCACGCCCGCCACCCGCACCGCGTCGAGTGCCTGGGCCCGCTGCAGCGGACGCCGCGGTGGGAGGCCCACCCGACGCCCGAGGAGGCCAGGGATGCCTTCCGGCGGGTGGTGGCCGGCGACCCGGGCATGCTGCAGAGCTCCGGCGTGTGGCGCGCGCGGCTGGTGCTCGACGGCCGCTCGGTGGAGGAACGGCTCGTCGTCCGTTCCTTCCCCCGGGTGGTCTGACAGCGACCGCCGACGAGCCCGCACGGGTGCAGCACCCGTGCGGGACTCCACCCCTGCTCCCCTCGGTGAGCAGGGGTGGAGCCGCCACGGAGGGCTTCGGGCCGCGCCCCGGGACGCAGTCGGCGTCGCCGGGCCCGACCCGGCACCCGGGCGCGCAACACCCCGATCGGGCGCCACCGGCCGACCCGCCCACGCGCTCACCCCGAGCCGTCGACCCACCCGACGACCGCTGGGACCGGCCCCGGACGCGCCGGCGCCCGCCACCCCCGGGGAGGACCGGGGGTGGCGGGCGCCTGTGGGGCCGGGGTGCCGCTCAGCCGCCCCGGACGCCGGCCGGGGCCTCGTGGACCAGGTGCGCGGCGTCGTGCGTCCGGAAGTCGTCCTCGAGCTCCTCGAGGGAGCGACCGCGGGTCTCCGGCGCGAACTTCTTGACGAAGAACCACGAGCCGACGTTGATGACCGCGAACAGCCCGAACGTCGGGGTGGCCCCCAGTGCGGCGACCAGCGGCGGGAACGCGAAGGAGATCGCCGCGTTCACCGTCCACAGCACGAAGACCGCGATGCCCATCGCGAACCCCCGGATCGTCATCGGGAAGATCTCCGAGAGCAGCAGCCAGACGAGCGTGCCGATGAACGTCTGCACGAAGAAGACGACGATCAGCATCGCGGCGAGGATCAGGTAGCTGCGGAACGCCGTCTCGGGCAGCAGGAAGGACAGCGCCAGGACGGCGTGCCCGGCCGCGACCCCCGTGAACCCGGTGAGCAGCAGGGTGCGGCGGTTGAAGTGCCCGATGAGGACGATCCCCAGGATGGTCCCGATGATCGCCACGACACCGATGGTGATGGTCAGGATCAGGGACGCGCTGGCCCCCAGGCCGGTCGACTCGAGGATGGTCGGTGCGTAGTAGTTGACCGTGTTGATGCCGGTCGCCTGCTGCACCGTCGCCAGCCCGCAGCCGATCCACAGGATCCGGCGCATCCAGGCGAACTCGCGCAGGTCGCGCATCGCCGCGCCCTTGTCCTCCGAGACGTCGCGGCGGGCGTGCTCGGCGATGACGTTGTACTCCTCGGCCGCCTCCGCCGGGTCCCGGCTCAGGCCCAGGACGCGCTTGGTGTCGTCCAGCCGGCCGCGGACGGCGTACCAGCGGGGCGAGTCCGGCAGGAAGAACATGCCGACGAACAACGCGACCGCGGGCACCGTGGCCACCGCGAGCATCCACCGCCACACGTGCGGGTCCTTGATGAGCGCGTCAAGCAGGGCGTTCATGGCGAAGGCCAGGAACTGGCCGGTCACGATCATCAGCTCGTTGATCGTGACCATGCGGCCGCGCCGGTCGGCAGGCGCCATCTCGGCGAGGTAGAGCGGGCAGGTGGCCGCCGCCGCGCCGACGCCGAAGCCGAGCAGGATCCGGCCGGCGGTCATGACGACCACGTTGGGGGCCGTGGCGCAGATCAGCGCCCCGACCAGGAACAGGCCGGCGCAGACCAGCAGGCTGCCCTTGCGGCCGAGGGAGTCGGCCAGCTTGCCCCCGAGCAGCGCGCCGAAAGCGGCACCGGGGAACAGCAGGGAGCTGACCACCACGGCCTCGGAGAACGTGGTCAGGTTCAGGTCGGCCTTCATGTACAGCAGCGCACCGGAGATGACACCGGTGTCGTACCCGAACAGCAGACCCCCGAGCGTGGAGATCACCGTCAGTTTGACGAGGAAACGGTTGTGCGCGGGCGAGCGCCGCGCCCCGGTGGACGTCGGACCGGAGTGCCCGCCGTGGGAGGAGTGGATCGCCGACATTGGCGCCTCTTTCGGGAACAAGCCGCGTGCGGCCTGAGTGCGGAATGGCTGACAGAGGGGTTGCGCGCCTGGCTCCCGCCGTTCTTGGACGGCGACGCTAGGCGGGCGGAATGGCAGTCGCAAGACGCGGACGTGTTCGAGATCGCACATCCACGGAGGAGTTCCGCACACCGGCTCAGGGCGCGCGGCGGCGGAAGAGGACCCGGCGACGGGTGGGCGCCGGGCGCCCCGGCTCAGGAGCCGACGACACGGGCGACCACCCCCACCCGTTCCAGCGCGGCCTCGAGCCCGGCAGGTGGCCGGTGGTCGCAGACCATCGCCGACAGCCGGTCCAGCGGGCCGACGAGCGCCGGCGCCGAGGTCTGGAACGCCTCCTCCGTGGCGACGAGGACGACCTCGTCGGCGATGTCGAGGAGCCGGCGCTGCACGCTGGCCTCCGCCGGCGACTGCGCGTAGAGGCCGCGGGCGTCGACGGCCGACGGCGACACGAAGAACGTCCGCGCGCGGAGCTGGGCGACCGCGGCCTCCGTCGTCGGCCCGACGAACGCCGAGCGCGCCGGCAGGAACTCCCCGCCCAGCGCGACGACCCGCCCGGCGCGCTCCCGGGTGAGGAACGACAGCGCGGGCATCGAGTGCGTCAGGACGCAGCCGGCGAAGGACGCCGGCAGGGCCCGGGCGATCGCCACGCCCACCGGGCCGGCGTCGAGGGCGACGGTGTCCCGGCAGCCGACCAGACCGGCCGCGTGCTGCGCGACCCGCTCCTGGGCCTCGGTGCACTCCGTCTCCGGGGAGACGGCCCGCCGCAGCTCGCCGGGGGCGAGGCTGGCCCCGCCGTGGACCAGCCGCACCCGGCCGGTCGCCTGCAGGTCGTGCAGGTCCCGCCGGATCGTCATCTGCGAGACCCCCAGCTGCCGGGCCAGGTCGGCGACGGACAGGAAGCCGACGGTCCGCAGGGTGGTGAGGATCCAGGACCGGCGGCCGGGCGCCCCACGAGGCGGGCCCGGGGCGGTCACGGCCCGGCCCCCCGGCGCCCCTGCGGTGGAACTCCCCCGCGGCGAGCCGGGACGCCGGAGCCCCCCGCACCACCGAGGATGGTCCGGTGACTCCCTGGCGCCGAGGCGTCGGCCGGCCTGTCCGAGGTCGCGCCGCCGCGCTGGTCCTGCTGGTCCGCGGACGGGGCCGCTCGGCCGCCTTCCGCGCGGCCCGCATGACGGGGGCGACGGTCGCCGCGTTCCTCGTGGCCCAGGCGGTCGGGCTGCACACCCCGCCGCCCCTGATCGCCGCGCTCACCGCCCTGCTCGTGGTGCAGGCGACGCTCAGCAGCACCCTGCTCAACGGCGTCCAACGGGTGCTCAGCGTCGTGTCGGGGGTGGCCCTGGCGGTGCTGTTCGCCGCCGTCGTCGGGCTGACCTGGTGGAGCCTGGCGGCGCTGGTGGCCGCGTCGATCCTGGTCGGTCAGCTGCTCCGGCTGGGTCCGCACCTGGTGGAGGTCCCGATCAGCGCCATGCTGGTGCTCGGAGCCTCGGGCGCGGAGTCCGTCGGCGCCGCCCGCGTGGTGGAGACCCTCATCGGGGCGGCCGTCGGCGTGCTGGTCAACGTGGTCTTCCCACCGGCGGTGCAGACCCGGTACGCGACGCAGGCGCTGGAGCGGTTCGCCGACGAGATCGCCTGCCTGTTGCACGACGCGGCGTCGGCCCTGCGCGCCGGCCCGGTGACCCCGGAGCAGTCCACCCGCTGGCTGGAGGACGCCCGCCGGCTCAACCGGCACGCCCCCCGGGTCGACCGGGCGCTGGCCCACGCCGATGAGAGCCGCCGGCTGAACCTCCGGGCACTGCGGGTCCCGCCGGTGGGCGGGGGGACGCGGACCGGCCTGGACGCCCTGGAGCACGCCTCCGTGTCGCTGCGCACCCTGTTCCGGGCCATCGACGACGCCACACGGGAACGGACCGGCGTCGAGGAGGACCCCGCGTACGCCGACATCGTCCGGCGCACCCTGGCGAGTCTCCTCGAACGCATGGGCAACGTGGTCCGCGAGTTCGGTCGCGTGCTGATGACCGAGGCCCGCGACGACGTCGGGCGTGTCCGGGACGGCGGAGCAGGCGAGGACGGCACCGGACACGACCGGCTGGCCGGGGCCCTGGAGGCGCTGCGCAGCGGACGGGCGCTGATGCAGGACCTCCTGATCGGCGACCCGCGCAGCCACTCCGGTCTCTGGGAGGTCAACTCGACCCTGCTGGCGACCATCGACCGGATGGTGGAGGAGTTCGAGGCGGTCGACCGGTCGCCGGTGCGTCGGGCCACCGAGTCCTCCCGGGCCCGGCGGG
>DASQXT010000244.1:0-5285 GCA_035639575.1 Geodermatophilus sp. | reverse complement strand
CACCTCCGGGATCACCGCCGAGCTGCTCGGGGTCCCGGTGCAGGACACCGGCACCACCACGTTCCGGCCGCCCTACACCCCGGTCGCCTTCGCCGCCCTGGCCGGCCGCGACCGGGGTCGGCTCTTCGACCCCGAGCGGGTTCCTGCACTGCACGAGTGGCACGTGGCCGCCGGAGCCGTGTTCGAGGACGTCGGCCAGTGGAAGCGCCCCCGCTACTACCCGCGGCCCGGCGAGGACATGGAGGCCGCCGTCCTCAGGGAGTGCGCCGCGGCCCGCACCGGAGTCGGGATCCTCGACGGCTCCACCCTCGGCAAGATCGACGTCCAGGGCCCGGACGCCGCCGTCCTCCTGGACCGGCTGTACACGAACCTGATGAGCAGCCTGAAGGTGGGCTCGGTCCGCTACGGCGTCATGTGCGGCGTCGACGGCATGGTCATCGACGACGGCACGGTGCTGCGCCTGGCCGAGGACCGCTTCCTCGTCCTGACCACCACCGGCGGCGCGGCGAAGATCCTCGACTGGATGGAGGAGTGGGTCCAGACCGAGTGGCCGGAGCTGCGGGTCCACTGCACCTCGGTCACCGAGCAGTGGGTCACCTTCCCGGTCGTCGGCCCCCGCTCCCGCGACGTCATCGGCGCGGTGTTCCCCGGTGTGGACGTCGCCAACGAGGCGTTCCCGTTCATGACCTGGCGGGACACCAGCCTCGACGGCGTGCCGGTCCGGCTGGCCCGGATCAGCTTCTCCGGCGAGCTGGCCTACGAGGTCTACGTCAACCCGTGGTACGCGGTCGCGGTGTGGGAGCGGCTGCTCGAGGCCGGCCGCCCGTACGGCATCACGCCCTACGGCACCGAGACCATGCACGTCCTCCGCGCGGAGAAGGGCTACCCGATCATCGGGCAGGACACCGACGGCACGGTCACCCCGCAGGACCTCGGCATGGGGTGGGCGGTCTCGAAGAAGAAGCCCGACTTCATCGGCAAGCGCTCCTTCGCCCGCGCGGCCAACTCCGACCCGCTGCGCAAGCAGCTGGTCGGGCTGCTGCCCGTGGACCGGCAGACCGTCCTGCCGGAGGGCTCGCAGATCGTGGACTTCCGCACCGACGGCCAGCTGCCGCCCCCGCCGGTCCCGATGCTCGGCCACGTCACCTCCAGCTACCGCAGCGCCGAGCTCGCCCGGCCCTTCGCCCTCGCCCTGGTCAAGGGCGGCCGGGAGCGCATCGGCGAGACCGTCCACGTCCCCGTCAACGGCACCCTCGTCCCGGTGGAGGTCACCGGCTCGGTGCTGGTCGATCCCGAAGGAGCCCGTCGCGATGGCTGAGCTGCTGCGCACCCACCCGCTCGAGGCGTGGGCCGCCGCCTTCGGGCGCCTGCCCGACAGCGTCGGCATCACCGTCGAGCCGTACGTCGCCATGGTCGACGTCCGCCTCCGCACCGTCGGCGCCGAGGCGTCGGCGGCGCTGGGCGTCGACCTGCCGACGGCGCCCAACACCTGGGTGCCGGCCGGCACGGGGCGGGCCGTCTGGCTCGGCCCGGACGAGTGGCTGCTGAGCAGCACCACGGAGACGCCGGAGGAGCTCGAGGGCCGCGTCCGCGCCGCCGTCCTCCCGCTGGGGGGCACCGCGGCGGACGTCTCCGCCCAGCGGATCGGCCTCCGGCTGACCGGTTCACGGGTGCGCGACGTCCTGGCCAAGGGCTGCTCGATCGACCTGCACCCGCGGGTGTTCGGCCGGGGGAGCAGCGCGCAGACGACGCTCGGCCAGGCCGGCGTCGTGCTGCTGGCCCTCTCCGACGCCGGCGACGACCACCTCCTCCTCGTCCGGTCGTCCTTCGCCGGCTACCTGGCCGACTGGCTGCTGGACGCCGCCCTGGAGTTCACCGCCACCCACGACAGCTGACCGGTCCTGCGGTCGCGCTCGTCGCGGCCGCAGGACGGTGCGGTCCGGGCTGACCCCCGTGCGCAGTCGGGTCAGTCCGGACCGCACCGCGCTCGTCCTGCTGTCCACGACCACGTCGGCGACCGCGTGGAGATCCCCGTGGTCGACCACGCACCGACGCCCAGCCCGAGCGAGGGGAGCAGGTCATGACCCAGGCAACGCTGGTGGCAGCGCCCGTTCCGTCCTGGAACGGTGGCCCGTCGCCGCACCCGCTCAGCACGCTGCTCCGCGGAGGGCGCCCGCTCGTCTGCGGGATCCTCAACGTGACCCCCGACTCCTTCTCCGACGGGGGGCTGTTCGACAGTCCCGACCGGGCCGTGGAGCACGGGTGCCGCCTGGCCGGCGAGGGTGCCGATCTCATCGACATCGGCGGGGAGTCGACACGACCCGGCTCCCGTCCGCCGACCTCGGAGGAGGAGCTGGCCCGCGTCGTCCCGGTGGTCGCGGCTCTCGTGCGCGAGGTCGGCGTGCCGCTGTCGGTCGACACGTCGCGTCCCGAGGTGATGCGGGCCGCGGTCGCCGCCGGCGCGAGCATGATCAACGACGTGCGGGCGCTGCAGGTGCCGGGCGCGGTGGAGGAAGCGGCGCGCCTCGACGTGCCGGTGTGCCTCATGCACATGCAACGCTCACCGGAGACCATGCAGGCCGATCCGCACTACGACGACGTCGTCCCCGAGGTCCGCGCGTTCCTCGCCGACCGTCTCGCGGCGTGCCGCCGTGCCGGCGTCCGGCGGGAGCACCTGCTCGTCGATCCCGGCTTCGGCTTCGGCAAGACGTTGCCCCACAACCTCGAGCTGCTGTCGTCGCTGGACGCCTTCGGCGTCCTGGGCGTCCCGGTCATGGTCGGCCTGTCGCGCAAGTCCGTGCTCGGGCAGCTCACCGGACGGACCGTGGAGGAGCGGCTGCCCGGTTCGCTGGCCGCGGCGCTCGTCGCGGTCCAGCGCGGGGTATCCGTGCTGCGCGTCCACGACGTCGCCGCCACGCGGGACGTCCTGGCGGTCCTGGACGCCGTCGGCCCGGTGTGATCAAGGACCCCTCTGCCCCCCACCTCTCGCAAGCTCGCGACGGGACCCTGCAGAGGGGCCGACAGGCAGCGACGGTGGGCGCGGATTCTTCAGATCACCGCGCGGATCGCGTGCTCGAAGCCCAGGACGTGCTCGCGGGCGAGGTCGTCGGCCCGGTCGGCGTCGCCGGCGGCGATCGCCCGCAGCAGGTCGACGTGCTCGCGGACGTGCACGTCGACCGTGGAGAGCCGGTCGAGGAACATGCAGTGGATCCGGGTCGCCAGGTTGTCGTAGCGGATGAGGACGTCCTCCAGGTGCGGGTTGCCGGCCGCGCGGTAGATCGCCCGGTGCACGGCCAGGTCCCACCGCATCAGCTCGGTCCGGTCGACCCGGCCGACGTCCAGGTGCTCGATGCGCGTGGCGAGCTCCTCGAGCTCGGCGTGCCCGATGCGGGCGGCCCGCTCGGCGGCACGGCGGGCAGCCAGCGGCTCCAGCTGCGCACGGATCTCCGAGATGTGGGCCAGGTCGGAGATGTCCATGCCGGTCGCGAACGTCCCCCGCCGCGGGTAGGACACGACCAGCCGGTCGACCTCCAGCCGCTTGAGCGCCTCGCGGACCGGGGTGCGGCCGACCCCGAGGTCCTGGGCGAGGTCGTCGTCGTTGATCGGGTCACCGGGCCTGATCGCCAGCATGATCAACCGGTCCCGGATCGCCACGTAGGCCTTGTCCGCCAGGGACGTGGGCGCAGTCGAGTCCAGGTCCAGGGGGACAGCGGTCACGGTCGGATCGTAGACGCTGAAGGCCAACAAGGCTTGCCTCCTAGGGAGGATCGACATACTCTTCTCGTACTACTGGTATATCAGAAGTGTACCTGTATCGCACAGCCGGAGGAGCGGGCATGACCATCAGCGCGTTCGACCTGTTCAAGGTCGGCATCGGCCCGTCGAGCTCGCACACCGTCGGCCCCATGCGCGCGGCCTGCACGTTCGCGTCCCGGCTCCGTGACGAGGGCCTGCTGGGACGGGTCGCGGGGGTGCGGTGCGAGCTGTTCGGGTCGCTGGGGGCGACCGGGCACGGGCACGGCAGCGTCAAGGCGGTCGTCCTGGGCCTGGAGGGGGAGCAGCCCGACCTGGTCGACCCGGTCGCGGCCCAGCCGCGGGTCGACGCCGTCCGCCGCGAGGGCAAGCTGGCCCTGGCCGGCGAGCACCCCATCGCGTTCTCGGTGGACGACGACGTCGTGCTGCACCGTCGCAAGCGGCTGGACTTCCACAGCAACGGCATGCTCTTCCGGGCCCTGGACGCCGAGGGCGCCGAGGTCGAGCGGCGCGAGTACTACTCGGTGGGCGGCGGGTTCGTCCTGGACGAGGACGACGCCGGCAACCCGGCCATCGTCGAGGACCCCACGCCCGTCCGGTACCCGTTCCGGACCGGCGAGGAGTTGCTCGCCCGGACGCGGGAGACGGGCCTGCGGATCAGCGACGTGATGCTGGCCAACGAGCTCTCCTGGCGCACCGAGGCGGAGGTCCGCGCCGGCCTGCTGCACATCTGGTCGGTGATGCAGGAGTGCGTCGAGCGCGGCACCCGCACCACCGGCGTCCTGCCCGGCGGGCTCAAGGTCCGCCGGCGCGCGGCCGCGCTGCGCGCCCAGCTGGAGAGCAACCCGGACGAGGCCGACCCGCTGCGCGCGATGGAGTGGGTGACCCTCTACGCCCTGGCGGTCAACGAGGAGAACGCCGCCGGCGGCCGGGTGGTCACCGCGCCGACCAACGGCGCCGCCGGCATCGTCCCGGCCGTCCTGCACTACTACCGCGACTTCATCGGCTCCTACGGCGAGGACGGCGTCGTGCGGTTCCTGCTCACCGCCGCCGCGATCGGGCTGCTGTTCAAGGAGAACGCCTCCATCTCCGGCGCCGAGGTCGGCTGCCAGGGCGAGGTCGGCTCGGCGTGCTCCATGGCCGCCGCCGGCCTCGCCGAGGTGCTCGGCGGGACGCCGGAGCAGGTGGAGAACGCCGCCGAGATCGGCATCGAGCACAACCTCGGACTCACCTGCGACCCCGTCGGCGGGCTGGTGCAGATCCCGTGCATCGAGCGCAACGCCGTGGGGTCGGTCAAGGCCATCACCGCCGCGCGCATGGCCGTGCGCGGCGACGGCCGGCACCACGTCCCGCTGGACAAGGCGATCAAGACGATGCGGGAGACCGGTGCCGACATGAAGGACAAGTACAAGGAGACCGCCCGTGGTGGGTTGGCGCTCAATGTCGTCGAGTGCTGAGGAGGCACCCGTGTCCCATCCGTTCATCCTCACGCTCAGCTGCCCGGAGCGGCCGGGCATCGTGCACGCGGTGAC
>DASQXT010000243.1:0-11307 GCA_035639575.1 Geodermatophilus sp. | reverse complement strand
CACCGCCCTGCGGCTGCAGAAGCGACTCTCCCGCGGACGGGCGGAGATCGTCGTGGTCGACCCGCAGCCGCACATGACCTACCAGCCGTTCCTGCCGGAGGCGGCCGCCGGCTCGGTGGAGCCGCGTCACGTGGTCGTGCCCCTGCGGCGGACGCTGCCGCGGTGCCGGGTGGTCACCGGCGCGGTGACCGGGCTGGACCACGCGGACAGGCGGGCCCGGATCGCACCGATCGAGGGAGAGCCGTACGAGCTCTCCTACGACGTCCTGGTGATGGCCGCCGGCTCGGTGGCCCGCACGCTGCCCATCCCGGGGCTGGCCGAGCACGGCATCGGCTTCAAGAACGTCGGCGAGGCCATCTACCTGCGCAACCACGTGCTGGCCCGGCTCGACGCGGCCAGCTCGACCGACGACCCCGAGGTCCGCCGCCGCGCGCTGACCTTCACCTTCGTCGGCGGCGGCTACGCCGGGGTCGAGGCCTTCGCCGAGCTCGAGGACATGGCCCGCTACGCGATCACCCGCTACTACCCGCGGCTCTCGACGGCCGACATGCGCTGGGTGCTGGTCGAGGCGATGGGCCGGATCCTGCCCGAGGTCGACCTGGACATGGCCGCCTGGACGGTCAAGCAGCTCACCGCGCGCGGGATGGACGTGCGGCTCAACACCCGGCTGGAGTCGATCTCCGGCGGGTGCGTGGTGAAGCTGTCGGACGGCGACGAGTTCGCCAGCGACACCCTGGTGTGGACGGCGGGCACCAAGCCCAACCCGATGCTCAACCACACCGACCTGCCCGTGGACGAGCGCGGGCGCGTGCTCTGCGAGCCCACCCTGCAGGTGCGCGGGCTGCCCGACGCGTGGTCGGCCGGCGACCTCGCCGCCGTCCCGGACCTCACCAAGGAGGCCCCCGGCGCGACCACCGCGCCCAACGCGCAGCACGCCGTGCGGCAGGCCAAGCGGCTGGCCGACAACATCGTCGCGACGCTCGAGGGCCGCGAGCCCGAGCCCTACCGGCACGCCTACGCCGGTTCCGTGGCGAGCCTGGGCCTGCACAAGGGCGTCGCGCAGGTCTACGGGGTGAAGCTCAAGGGCTGGCCGGCCTGGTTCATGCACCGCACCTACCACGTCAGCCGGGTGCCCACCTTCAACCGCAAGGCCCGGGTGGTCGCCGACTGGACGCTGGCCGCGGTGTTCCGCCGCGAGGTCATCTCGCTGGGCCAGCTGCAGGACCCGCGCCGCGAGTTCGTCCAGGCTGCGAACACCGGCCGGACCGGCTCGCTGCCACCCCCGTCGGCGGAGGACAAGGCCCAGTCGGGCTCCCTGCGGGCAGGCTGACCGCCGGGCCGGCGTGCTCGGCGGCCCCCGTAGCCCAACTGGCAGAGGCAGGCCCCTTAAAAGGGTCCCAGTGTCGGTTCGAACCCGACCGGGGGCACCACGGCACCCGCGCGCGGCGAGCCTTGACCGCGCGCCGGTGCCGGACGGAGAGTGACACAGGTCACACAGGGTGTCCCAGCGTCGAGGCACCCGTGAGCGGAGGGGGACCCTGCATGACCCGAACCGCCTCCCGCCGGGCGCGCGTGGTCGCGCTCGGCGCCACCGGCGCGATGGCGCTGACCGGTACCGTCGCCCTGGCCGGCCCGGCCGTGGCCACACCGGACGGCGCCCCCGCCTGCGGGGAACGGACGAACGACACCGTCGCCACGCTGACCGAGTGCGTGACCCTGGACGGGGTCATGGAGCACCTGCGCGCGTTCCAGGGCATCGCGGACGCCAACGGCGGCACGCGGGCGTCGGGGACGCCCGGGCACACCGCCTCCGCCGACTACGTGCAGGAGCGGCTCGAGTCGGCCGGCTGGACGGTCACCCGGCAGCAGTTCCCGTTCCCCTTCTTCCAGCAGACCAGCAGCGCCTTCGCGCAGGTCGCCCCGGAGGCGGCCACGTACGCCGAGGGCACCGACTACGCCGTGATGACCTACTCGGCGTCCGGCGACGTCACCGCGACCGCCCAGGCGGTCGACGTCGTGGTCCCGCCGCCGGCGGCGGCCAACAGCACCACCAGCGGCTGCGAGGCCGCCGACTTCGCGGGCTTCACCGCCGGCAACATCGCGCTCGTCCAGCGCGGCACGTGCCCCTTCGGCCAGAAGGTCGCCAACGCCCAGGCCGCCGGCGCCTCGGCGGTCGTGGTCTTCAACGAGGGACAGGAGGGGCGCACGGACCTGGTGCAGGGCACGCTGGGCGCGCCCGGGGCCACCATCCCGGCGATCGGGGTCCCGTACGCCCTCGGGTCGACCCTCGACGGGGACACCCTGCGCGTCGCCGTGCAGGCCGTGAGCGAGTTCCGGGACACCGAGAACGTCATCGCCGAGCTGCCCGGGAAGACCTCGGACAACGTGGTGATGGCCGGTGCCCACCTCGACTCGGTCCCCGAGGGCCCCGGCATCAACGACAACGGCAGCGGCAGCGCGGCCCTCATCGAGGTGGCCGAGGACCTGGCCAGGACCGAGCTGCCCAACACCGTGCGCTTCGCCTGGTGGGGGGCCGAGGAGCTCGGCCTGCTCGGCTCGACCCACTACGTGACGTCGCTGACCCCGGAGCAGCGCGAGGACGTCGCCCTGTACCTGAACTTCGACATGGTGGGGTCGCCGAACTTCGCCCGGTTCACCTACGACGGCGACCAGTCGACCTTCCCGGCTCCCGCGGGCGTGCCGGTGCCGGCGGGCTCGGACCAGATCGAGTACGTCTTCGAGGACTTCTACGAGCAGCAGGGGCTGTTCTACGAGGGCACCGAGTTCAACGGCCGCAGCGACTACCAGGCCTTCATCGGTGCGGGCATCCCCTCCGGTGGCCTGTTCACCGGTGCCGAGCAGCTCAAGCAGGAGTACCAGGTCCCGGCCTACGGCGGTGCGGCCGGCGTCGCGTACGACGTGAACTACCACCAGGCCGGTGACGACATCGCCAACCTCGACCCCGCGGCGCTCGACCAGAACTCCGACGCCATCGCCTACGCCGTCCTGACGCTGGGGTACGACACCCAGCGGGTCAACGGCGTCGTCGGCGAACCGGTCCCCGGAGGCACCTTCCAGGGCGACCCGGCGGCGCGGCAGCACCGGCTCACGCCGCCCCCACCGGCGGCCGAGGGCGGCGGTGGCGGGCACGAGCCCAGCCGCGCGGGAACCTCGCTCTGAGAGAGGCTCGCCGACGGGCCCGTGGGGCCGGTGGCGGTCCGCCACCGGCCCCACGGCGTCCCCGCCCCCCTCGTCCGGGTGTCCAGGGGACGTCCAGGAACGCACAGGGCCCTTGGGGCGTTGACCCGGACGAGTGGGGTGCAGGACCGTGGGCCCCACGACAGCCAGGTCACCTCGAGGAGATGACGATGCCAAGCTCCAACCCGGTCTTCGGCCGGGGACTCCAGAACGGGGGCCGTGGCTACGGCCGGCAGTCCCCGTGGGGCGGCGCGCCCCAGTACGGGGCCCCGCAGTACGGCTACGGGACGCAGGACCCGTACGCCGCGCCGTCGCCGTACGCGCAGTCCCCCTACGCCCCGCCGGCCACCCGCTACATGACGATGGACGACGTCGTCCAGAAGACGGGCCTCTCCTTCCTGGTCACCGTCGTCTCGGCCGCCGTCACCTGGGCGCTGCTGCCGCAGGCGCTGGCGTTCGGGCTGGCCCTGCCCGCGGTCCTCGTGGCCCTCGTGCTCGGCCTGGTGATCTCGTTCAAGCAGATCGCCAACCCGGTCGCCACGCTGTCCTACGGCGCCCTGTACGGCATCGCGCTCGGTGCCATCAGCGAGGCCTTCAACCAGATCTGGCCCGGCATCGTGATGCAGGCGCTGGTCGGCACCTTCGGTGTCTTCGCCGGCATGCTGGTCGTCTACAAGACCGGCGCCATCCGGGTCACCCCCAAGCTGACCCGCTGGATCGTCGGCGCGATGTTCGGTGTCCTGGCGCTGGTCCTGGTCAACCTGGTGGTCGGGTTCTTCGTGCCCGGTGGCCTGGGCCTGCGTGACGGCGGCACCCTGTCGATCGTCTTCAGCCTGGTCGTGATCGGTGTCGCGGCGTTCTCGCTGCTGCTCGACTTCGACATGGCCGACGAGGCGATCCGCCGCGGCGCCCCGGCGAAGTTCGCCTGGTACATCGCCTTCGGCCTGCTCATCACGGTCGTCTGGCTGTACCTGGAGATCCTGCGGCTGCTGTCGTACCTGCAGAACGACTGAGGAAGGACCCCGTCCTCCCCACCCTTCGCAGGCTCAGGGTGGGACCCGGGACGGGGCCGTGAACAACAGTGGCCCGGCCCCCGCGAGGGGGCCGGGCCACTGTGCTGCTGGTCTGTCACGGCCCCCTGCAGGGCCCCGCCGCGGTGGGGGGCAGGGGGTCCTTCGTCAGGAGAGGCGCTCCAGGACCATCGCCATGCCCATGCCGCCACCGACGCACATCGTCTCCAGGCCGAAGGTCAGGTCCTTCGTCTGCAGGCCGTTGAGCAGCGTGCCGGTGATGCGGGCGCCGGTCATGCCGAAGGGGTGGCCGACGGCGATCGCCCCGCCGTGCACGTTCAGCTTGTCGATGTCGATGCCCAGGTCGCGGTAGCTCGGGATGACCTGCGCGGCGAAGGCCTCGTTGATCTCGACCAGGTCGATGTCGCCGATGCTCATCCCGGCGCGCTGCAGGGCGAGCTTGGAGGCGTCCACCGGGCCGTAGCCCATGATCTCCGGTGAGAGGCCGGTGACCGCGGTGGAGACGATGCGGGCCAGCGGGGTCAGCCCCAGGTCGCGGGCCTTGGTGTCGCTCATGACCACGACCGCGGCGGCGCCGTCGTTGAGCGGGCAGGCGTTGCCCGCGGTGACCCGGCCGTCGGGGCGGAAGACCGGCTTGAGGCCGGAGATGCCCTCCAGCGTGGTGCCCGGCCGCGGGCCGTCGTCCGTGCTGACCACGGTGCCGTCCGGCGTGGTGACCGGGGTGATCTCGCGTGCCCAGAAGCCGTCGGCGATGGCCTGCTCGGCCAGGTTCTGGCTGCGGACGGCGAACTCGTCCATCTCCTGGCGGGAGACGTCCTTGAGCAGCGCCAGGTTCTCGGCGGTCTGCCCCATCGCGATGTAGACGTCCGGCATCTCACTGTTCTGTCGCGGGTCGGTCCAGGAGTCCGCGCCGCTCTCGGCGGTCTTGGCCACCCGGGTCTCGGCGTCGGCGAAGGCCGGGTTGTGCGTGTCGGGCAGCGAGTCGCTGTTGCCCTTGGTGAAGCGGCTGACCATCTCGACGCCGGCGGAGATGAAGACGTCGCCCTCACCGGCCTTGATCGCGTGCATGGCCATGCGGGTGCTCTGCAGCGACGAGGAGCAGTAGCGGGTGATCGTCGTCCCCGGCAGGTGGTCCATGCCCAGCAGGACGCTCACCACCCGGCCCATGTTGAAGCCCTGCTCCCCGCCGGGGAGGCCGCAGCCGAGGATCAGGTCGTCGATGTCGGTCGGGTCCAGCGCGGGCACCTTGTCGAGGGCCGCGCGCACGATGGTGGCGGTGAGGTCGTCGGGTCGCAGGTCCTTGAGCGAGCCCTTGAACGCGCGGCCGATGGGCGAGCGCGCGGTCGCGACGATGACGGCTTCGGGCATGGGTCCTCCACGATGAGGGGCTCCGACGACAGGTCGCCGGACGTCGGGTCGCCCCCGAACCTACTCCCCGGTAGGGGTCGGTCCACCGTCAGCCGAGGGGTGTCGTCTCCGCGGCGCGCTCGGCCTGCTCCGGCGTCGGGAGGTCCGGCGGGCGGCGCCGGCGCAGCCGCGCCCACGGACCCCGCGGCCCGGTGTCCTGACCGCGGACCGCGGTCGCCTGGACCTCGGTGCCGGTGCGGCCGGCGGCCCGGGCGGCGGCCCGGGCGACCGGGCGGACGGTGTCGCGGCGCAGGTTGCGCAGCCCCCGGTCGGCCGCGGCCGGCCAGACGCCGAGGGCGTCGGCGATCGAGGGCAGCAGGACGGCGGCCGCCGCGGCGTAGCCGGCCGCGCTCGGGTGGAACTCGTCGATGCTGAACAGGTCCCGGTCCTCGGCGAAGGACGGCCCGAGTACCGAGCCCAGCGACACGGTGCGCCCACCCGCCTCGACGACGGCGATGGTCTGCGCCGCGGCCAGCTGCCGGCTCCACCGACGGGCCAGCCAGCGCAGCGGCTGGCCGATCGGGCGCACGGTGCCCAGGTCCGGGCAGGTGCCGACGACGACCTGCGTGCCGGCCTCGGTGAGCCGGCGGACGGCGTCGCGCAGGTGCCGGACCGAGACCTCGGGCGCGGTGCGGCTGGTGACGTCGTTCGCGCCGATCATGACCAGGGCGACGTCGGGCTGCTCCAGGAGCGCCTTGTCGACCTGCTCGTCGAGCTGCCAGGACTTCGCGCCGGAGACGGCCAGCCGCACCAGCCGGACGGGGCGCTCGGCCAGCTCGGTGAGCGCCGCGGCGAGCAGCACGCCGGGGGTCTGGGCGGCGCGGTGCACGCCCAGCCCGACGGCGCTGGAGTCCCCGAGGACGGCCAGCACGATCGGCCGGCCGCGACCGCGCCCGTAGACGCCCTCGCCCGAGGGCGGGTCCCCGCGCAGGTTGCTCGACTCGACCCGCCGCCTCGCGGAGCGGGCCTGCTGGCGCAGCACGGCCAGCACCCCGGCGCCGGCCAGGCCCAGCCCCCCGCCGCCGTAGGCGGCTCCCGTGGCCAGCCGCCATGCCGTGGTCGCTCGAGTCACCGCCACCCCGCCCCTCGGATGGACAACACCTGTCCCAGCAGGCTAACCGCCCTCTACGGTCCCCCCGTGTCCGAATCCCCCGTAGGAGTCACCCAGGGTGACCGCGCCCAGCAGATCGTGGACGTGCTGGTCGACGCCTTCTCCGAGCTGATGACCGCCGACGCCGACGCCTTCCGCACCAAGTTCCGCAAGATGGCGGCCGACCCGTTCGCCTTCTACCGGGGCACCGCCTGCCTCTTCTACGCCGACATGGCGCAGCTGGAGGACCGCTGGTGCGACGAGCGCACCAGCCGGGTGTGGATCCAGGGGGACCTGCACGCGGAGAACTTCGGCACCTACATGGACGGCGCCGGGCGGATCGTCTTCGACGTCAACGACTTCGACGAGGCCTACGTCGGCCACGTCAGCTGGGACCTGCGCCGGTTCGTGGCGAGCTTCGCCCTGCTGGCCTGGCGCAAGGCGCTCTCCGACGAGGTCATCGCCGAGCTGCTCGGGCGTTTCCTGCACGCCTACCTCGACCAGGTCGCGGACTTCACCCGGCTCGCGGACGACAAGTCCTTCGCCCTGGTCCGCGAGAACACCGAGGGCGCCGTGCACCGGGTGATCCTCGAGACCGGCGCGCGCAGCCGGTCGCGGCTGCTGGACCGGATGACCGTCGTCGAGGACTTCCAGCGCCGCTTCGCCGACGGCCCGCGCACCCGGCGGCTGGACGACGCCGAGCGGGACCGGGTGCTGGCGGCACTGGACCGCTGGCGGGGGACCGTGTTCCCGCCCCGCCGGCGCCGCGACGTCGCCTACGACGTCAAGGACGTCGTCGCCACGGGCGGCTTCGGCATCGGAAGCGCCGGCCTGCCCGCCTACAACGTGCTGATCGAGGGCTACGACCAGGCGCTGGAGAACGACGTCGTCCTCTCGCTCAAGCAGGGCAACGTGCCGGCGCCCAGCCGCGTCGTCCGCGACCCGCAGATCCGGGCGGCCTTCGAGCACGAGGGGCACCGGACGGCGGTGTCGCAGCGGGCGCTGCAGGCCAACGCCTCCCAGTTCCTCGGCCACACCGAGATCGACGGGGTGGGGTTCGTCGTCCAGGAGCTCTCGCCCTACGAGCTGGACCTGGACTGGGAGGACCTCACCGAGCCCGAGGAGATCGCCCCGGTGCTCGCCCAGCTGGGCCGGGCCACGGCGAAGGTGCACTGCGTCGGGGACGCCGACAGCGACCACACCCTGGTGCCGTTCCAGACCGAGGAGGCGATCAGCGAGATGGTCGGTGGCCGGCGGGAGGAGTTCGTCGCCGACCTGGTCGACTTCGCGCACTCCTACGCCCGCCGCACGCAGGACGACCATCGGCTGTTCGTCGACGCGTTCCGCGCGGGCCGGATCCCGGGGATCAGCTCGAGCGGTTGAAGGGCCCTCCTGCCCCCCACCCCTCCCACGCTCGGGGCGGGCCCCTGCAGGAGGGCCGCCTTCAGCGGGCCCGGCGGCCCCGTCTGGTGCGCAGGTAGTCCGCGACGACGTACTCGCCGAGCCGCTCGCTGTCGGGGGTGAACACCCGCCCGCCGGCGCGCTGGGTGATGTCGTGGACGAAGTGCACCAGCCCGGGCTCCGGGTCGAGGGCGAAGACGTTCATCACCGCCCCGGACCGGGCGACCCGCTCCACCTCGGCGACGGTGCGGGCGATCGTCTCCGGCATCGGCGGCCAGCAGAAGAACGGCGTCCCGTCGTCCTCCAGGTGGGCGGTCGGCTCGCCGTCGGTGACCACCAGCACCACCGGCTCGGCGTCCCGGTGCCGGGCGAGGAACCGCCGGGCCAGCATCAGCCCGTGCTGCAGGTTGGTGCCCTGCAGCGTGTCCACGGAGAGCTCCGCGAGGGTCTCCGGCCGCAGCACCTGGGCGGTGGAGGAGAAACCGATGATCTGGATGGCGTCCTGCGGGAAGCGGGTGGTCACCAGCGAGTGCAGCGCCATCGCCGTCGACTTCGCCGCGCCCCACGTGCCGCGCAGCGCCATCGAGTAGGAGAGGTCGACCAGCAGCGCGACCGCGGCCCCGGTGCGCCGCTCGGTCTCGACGACCTCGAAGTCCTCGACGGCGATGTGCACCGCGCGGTCGTCGTCGGCGCGTGGCTCGTGGGCGGTGCGCAGGACCGCGTTGCGCACCGTGCGGACGACGTCCAGCGGCTGCTCGTCGCCGAACCGCCACTCCCGCGAGCTCCCGGTCAGCTCGCCGGCCGAGCCCGCGTCGGCGACGTCGTGCTCACCGCGCCCGGTGGCGTCGAGCTGGGCGAAGACGCGGCGCAGCGCGGTCGCGCCCAGCCGGCGGACGGCCTTCGGGGAGAGCTCCAGCTTCCCGTCGGAGCGGTTGAGGTAGCCCTGCCGCTCCAGTTCCCGCTCCAGCTGGCGCAGCGCGCCGAGGTCGTCGACGGCGGGCCGGCCCAGCGCCCGCTCCAGCAGCTCCTCGTCGACGTCGGCCAGCGAGGCACCCGCGTAGCCCTGGGAGAGCTGGTTGGACAGCGCCTCCAGGTCGGCCAGCTCGGCGACGGCGCTCGTGGCGTCGCCCATGCCGAGGGACTGCTCGCCGTCGGGCACCTGCCCGCGCTGCCCCCAGGGCAGGTCGGGCCGGGCCTGGCGCAGCGCGTCCTGCAGGTGCGCCATCTCGCTGGCCAGCCCCATGTCCTGCATCGTCTGGGCCATCAGGTCGGCCAGCTCGGCCCGCTGCTCGGGCGAGAGGCCGGCCATCATCCGCTCCTGGGCGGCCGCCCGCCGGGCCAGCTGGTCGATCAGCTCCTCGACCGACTGCGGGTCCTCCGGGAAGAACTGCCCGTGCTTGTCCATGAAGTCGCGGAACTGCTCGTCGGTGTCCTCGCCGCGGTTGTGCGCGTCGATGAGCTGCGAGAGGTCGGCCACCATGTCCTTGACCGCCTGCATGTCGCCCTCGGTGGCGTTCTCCAGCGCCTGCTTCATCGAGGCGAAGGAGCTGTCGAGCACCTCGCGGCGCAGCAGGTCCTGGATCTGCTCGTAGGCCTGCCGCGCCTCGGCCGAGCGCCAGTCGTACTCCTTGAGCGCCCGGACGGCGCCCGCGGTGTCCTCGGGCAGGGCGTCGAGCTCGGCCTCCTTGAGCCGGGCCATGTCGTCGGGGTCGGGGAACAGCTCCCGCCGCTCGGCCTCCACGGCACGGTCGAGCAGCTCGCGGACCTCCTGCAGCGTGCCGTCCATCCGTCCCGCGTTGCGTGCCTGCCGCAGCCGCTCGCGGACCGACCGGCGCAGCTCGTCCAGCCCGCGCCGGCCGTCCATCCCGCGGCGCAGCAGCTCGCGCAGCGCCTCGCGGACGCCGCTGCCGCCGAGCACCGAGTCGCCGATCTCGTCGACCGCACTGCCCAGGTCGTAGGGCGGGGCCAGCGGGTCGGGCCCGCCCCGCCAGCGCCCGTACCGGTAGCCCTTCCCGGGCCGCCTGACCACGTCAGGCCCCGTAGACCGTGCGCGGGCCGTCGGTGTCCTTGGCCAGCCGGCGGGTGAGGTAGAGGCCCTCCAGGGCGAACTCCACCGCGGCGGCGGCCTGCTCGGCCGACTGCTCGCCCTCCGGCACGCCGAGGCGGCCGAGCAGCTCGGCGAGCTTCGGGATCGTGCCGAGCTGACCGAGCAGGGCCGCGGCCGGCACCAGCTCACCGGACTCGACGGTCTCCCCGCCGGTGAAGTGCTCCTGCAGGCCGGTGAGATCCAGTCCGGCACAGCGGGCCCGGAAGGTCTGCGCGGTCGCCTGGCGCAGCAGGTGCTCGAGCACCTCCACCTCCCGCTCGTCGTCCGGGTCGGAGCCGGAGTCGGCGAACTCCACCTTGCCGCGGCTGGCCGGGACGACGGCCGGCAGGTCCACCACGCGGGCGACCGGCCGGGTCTCCCCGGCGACGGCGGCCCGGCGGACGGCGGAGGCGGCGGCCGTCTCCAGCCCGGCGATGGCGAAGCGGGCGCTGACGCCGGAGCGCTGGTCGACGTGGTTGGAGTCGCGGACCAGCCGGGTGAAGCGGGCGATGATCTCCACCAGGTGCTCGGGGATCAGCGGGGTCTCCAGCTGCCCACCGCCCAACCAGCTGGTGTGCGCCTCCTGGTGCAGCAGGCGCACCTCGTCGACCAGCTCGATCGGGTAGTGGGTGCGCACCTCCGCGCCGAAGCGGTCCTTGAGCGGGGTGATGATCCGGCCGCGGTTGGTGTAGTCCTCGGGGTTGGCGCTGGCCACCAGCAGCAGGTCCAGCGGCAGCCGCACCCGGTAGCCGCGGATTTGGATGTCGCGCTCCTCCAGCACGTTGAGCAGCGCCACCTGGATGCGCTCGGCGAGGTCGGGCAGCTCGTTGACGCTGAAGATGCCGCGGTTGGTGCGCGGCACCAGGCCGTAGTGCACCGTCTCGGGGTCGCCCAGCGTGCGGCCCTCGGCCACCTTGATCGGGTCGACGTCGCCGATGAGGTCACCGACGCTGGTGTCGGGGGTGGCCAGCTTCTCTCCGAAGCGGTCGCTGCGGTGCAGCCAGCCGACGGGGGTGGCGTCGCCGTGCTCGGCGATCTGCCGGTGCGCCCACACGCTGATCGGGGCCAGCGGGTGCTCGTTGAGCTCGCTGCCG
>DASQXT010000242.1:0-5024 GCA_035639575.1 Geodermatophilus sp. | reverse complement strand
TGAAGCGTTGACCGTCTCCCAAGCGATAGTCAGTACGCTTGAACAGGTAAGGGGTCCCTAACTTGCGGGGAATCCGACGACTAGGTGAGGAAGTGACGGCCACCGTGACCGCGTCTAGCAGCAGATTGTTCACCTCGGAGTCGGTGACCGAAGGGCACCCCGACAAGATCTGCGATGCCATCAGCGACTCGATCCTCGACGGCCTGCTGTCGAAGGACCCGCGCAGCCGCGTCGCCGTCGAGACCCTCATCACCACCGGCCAGGTGCACGTCGCCGGGGAGGTGACCACCGAGGGCTACGTCGACATCCCGGCGATCGTGCGGGAGACGATCCTCGGGATCGGCTACGACTCCTCCCGCAAGGGCTTCGACGGCGCGTCCTGCGGGGTCAGCGTCTCGATCGGCTCGCAGTCGCCGGACATCGCGCAGGGCGTGGACACCGCCTACGAGGCGCGCACCAGCGGCGTCAGCGAGGAGCAGGCCGCCGAGGACGCCATCGCCCGCCAGGGCGCCGGCGACCAGGGGCTGATGTTCGGCTACGCCACCGACGAGACGCCCGAGCTGATGCCGCTGCCGATCGCGCTGGCCCACCGGCTGGCCCGCCGGCTCTCCGCGGTGCGCAAGGACGGCTCGGTGCCCTACCTGCGGCCCGACGGCAAGACCCAGGTGACCGTCGTCTACGAGGACGACCGCCCGGTCGCCGTGGAGACCGTCGTGGTCTCCTCCCAGCACGCCGAGGACATCTCGATCGAGCAGCTGCTCACCCCGGACGTGCAGGAGCTGGTGGTCGAGCCCGAGCTCGCCGCCCTGGGCCTGCCCACCGACGGCTACCGGCTGCTGGTCAACCCGACCGGCAAGTTCGTCATCGGCGGCCCGATGGGTGACGCCGGGCTGACCGGCCGCAAGATCATCGTCGACACCTACGGCGGCATGGCCCGCCACGGCGGCGGCGCCTTCTCCGGCAAGGACCCGTCGAAGGTCGACCGCTCGGGTGCCTACGCCATGCGCTGGGTGGCCAAGAACGTCGTCGCCGCCGGGCTGGCCCGCCGCTGCGAGGTGCAGGTGGCCTACGCCATCGGCGCCGCGCACCCGGTCGGCCTGTTCGTCGAGACCTTCGGCACCGGCGCGGTCGCCGACGACGTCCTGGAGAAGTCGATCGGCGCGGTCTTCGACCTGCGCCCCGGCGCGATCGTGCGCGACCTGGACCTGCTGCGCCCCATCTACGCCCCGACCGCCGCCTACGGCCACTTCGGCCGCACCGACGTCGAGCTGCCCTGGGAGCGGCTGGACCGCGTCGAGGCGCTGCGCTCGGCCGCGGGGGTCTGAGGAAGAACCCCACAGCACATCGCCGCCGGGTCCCGTCGGACCCGGCGGCGACACTGGCGGGTGACCGCTCCGCCCGCGCCGAACGGAGACCCCGCTGTCGAAGGACCCTGCCCCCCTCACCCCTCGCGAGCCCGGGGCGAGCCTCCAGGCGGGGCCGGAGCGGGTGGCCCGGGTCGTCGTCGACGTGCCCCTGGCCCACCTGGACCGGCCCTTCGACTACGCCGTCCCCGACGCGATGGCCGGCGACGTGCGGGCCGGGTGCCGGGTGCGGGTGCGCTTCGCCGGGCAGCTGGTCGACGGCTTCGTCCTGGAGCTGACCGACGTCAGCGAGTCGGGGCGCAAGCTCGCGCCGCTGGCCAAGGTCGTCTCCGCCGAGCCGGTGCTCACCCCGGAGGTCCTCACGCTGGCCCGCGCGGTGGCCGAGCGCTGGGGCGGCACGGTGACCGACGTGCTCCGCCTCGCCGTCCCGCCCCGCCGGGCCGCGGCCGAGAAGCGCCCGCCCGCCGGGCCGCCCCCGCCGCCGGTGCCCCCGGACCCGGCCGGCTTCGCCCGGTACCCGACCGGCCCGGCGCTGCTCACGGCCGTCGCCGAGGGCCGGCCGGCCCGGGCGGTGTGGACGGCGCTGCCGGGGGAGGACTGGCCGGCCCGGCTGGTCGAGCTGTGCCAGGCCGCGCTCTCCGGCGGCCGCGGCGCCCTGGTCGTGGCGCCCGACGGCCGCGACCTCGACCGGCTGGCCGCGGCCGCGGAGGCCCGGCTGCCGCAGGGCTCGGTCGTCGTCCTGCGCGCCGACGCCGCTCCCGACGCCCGCTACCGCCGCTTCCTCGACGTGGTCCGCGGCACCGCGAAGGTGGTGCTGGGCACCCGCGCCGCGGTCTACGCGCCGGTCGCCGACCTCGGGCTGGTCGCCGTCTGGGACGACGGCGACGACCTGCACGCCGAGCCCCGCGCGCCCTACGCGCACGCCCGTGACGTGCTCGTGCACCGCGCGCACCTCGCCTCGTGCGCGGCCGTCCTCGCCGCGACCGCGCGCACCGCGGAGGCGCAGCTGCTGGTCGAGAGCGGCTGGGCGCACGAGCTGGCCGCCGACCGCGCCACCCTGCGCGCCGCCGCACCGCGGGTGCAGGCCCTGGGCGCCGACGCCGAGCTGGCCCGCGACCCGGCCGCCCGCACCGCCCGGCTGCCCAGCCTCGCCCACCGCGTCGCGCGCCAGGCCCTCGCCGACGGCGCACCGGTGCTCGTGCAGGTGCCGCGGGCCGGCTACGCGCCCGGCCTGGCCTGCGACCGGTGCCGGGCGCCGGCCCGCTGTGCGGCCTGCTCGGGGCCGCTGGGCGTCGCGCCCACCCCCGGCCCGGGCGGGTCGCGGGTGCCGGCCTGCCGCTGGTGCGCCCGCCCCGCGGCGACCTTCGACTGCCCGTACTGCCACGGCACGAAGCTGCGCGCCTCGGTCGTCGGGGCCGCCCGCACCGCCGAGGAGCTGGGCCGGGCCTTCCCGGGCGCCGCGGTGCGGGTGTCCGGCCGCGGGTCCGGGGTGCTGCCGAGCGTGCCCGGCGGGCCGGCGCTGGTGGTCGCCACCCCGGGTGCCGAGCCGGTCGCCGAGGGCGGGTACGGCGCCGCGCTGCTGCTGGACTCCTGGGCGCTGCTCGGCCGGGCCGACCTGCGCGCGGGTGAGGAGACGCTGCGCCGGTGGATGAACGCCGCCGCGCTCGTCCGCTCCGCGTCGGCGGGCGGTCAGGTGGTCGTCGCGGCCGATGCCGCGCACCCCGTCGTCCAGGCGCTGGTGCGGTGGGACCCGGGCTGGCTGGCCGCCCGCGAGCTCGCCGACCGCCGCGAGCTCGGCTTCCCGCCGGTGACGCGGATGGCGGCGCTGTCCGGGACGGCGCCGGCGCTGGCGGAGTTCCTCGCGGCCGCCCGGCTGCCCGCCGACGCCGACCTGCTGGGCCCGGTGCCCGAACCGTCGCGGCCCGGCCAGGACGGCGAGCGGGAGCGCTACCTGGTGCGGGTGCCGCGGTCGGAGGGCGCCGCGCTGGCCTCCGCGCTGGCCGACGTGCAGGGCGTGCGCAGCGCCAAGAAGGCCCCCGAGCACGTCCGCGTCCAGCTGGACCCGCTCGACCTGGTCTGATGAAGGACCCCGTCCCCCGCACCGTGGAAGGACCCCGTCCTCCCCACCCTTCGCAAGCTCAGGGCGGTGCCCGGGACGGGGCCTGCGGCGAGCCTCTGGACGGGGCCGGAGGCAGGCAGGAGGCCATCTCCGGCGGCCCGCATACGATCGGCCGGTGAGCGTGACCCCCATCCGGCTGATGGGCGACCCGGTGCTGCGCACCCCCGCCGCCCCGGTCGTCGACTTCGACCAGGAGCTGCGCCGGCTGGTCGCCGACCTCACCGAGACCATGTTCGCCGCCGGCGGCGCCGGGCTGGCCGCCCCGCAGATCGGCGTCGGGCTGCGGGTGTTCACCTGGTTCGTCGACGGCGAGGTCGGCCACCTGGTGAACCCGGAGGTGACGCCGGTGGGGGAGGAGACCGAGGAGGGCCCGGAGGGCTGCCTGTCCATCCCCGGCTTCACCTTCGACTGCCGCCGGCACCTCCACGTGGCGGCCACGGGGTTCGACCTCCACGGCGAGCCGGTCCGCGTCGAGGGCTCGCACCTGCTGGCCCGTGCGGTGCAGCACGAGGTGGACCACCTCAACGGCGTGCTGTTCGTCGACCGGCTGGACGCCGAGGCCCGCGCCGCCGCGCTGGCGGCCATCGGCGAGGCCGAGTGGGCCGGCGCCGGGGCGTGGGTGCCACGCGTGGAGGTGAGCCCCCACTGAGGCTCCTCTTCGCCGGGACGCCGGACGTCGCCGTCCCCTCGCTGGAACTCCTGCTGGCCTCCGACCACGAGGTCGTCGCCGTCCTCACCCGCCCCGATGCCCGCTCCGGTCGCGGCCGCAAGGTGAGCCGCTCGCCGGTCGCCGAGCGGGCCGACGCCGCCGGCGTCCCCGTGCTGCAGCCCCGCTCGCCGCGTGAGCCGGAGTTCCTCGAGCGGCTCACCGAGCTCGCGGTCGACAGCGCTCCGGTCGTCGCCTACGGCGCCCTCGTGCCGCAGGCCGCGCTCGACCTGCCGCGGCACGGTTGGGTCAACCTGCACTTCTCGCTGCTGCCGGCCTGGCGGGGTGCCGCGCCGGTGCAGCACGCCGTCATGGCGGGCGACGAGGTCACCGGCGCCTCGACCTTCCGGCTGGAGGCGGGCCTGGACACCGGGCCGGTCTACGGCGTGGTCACCGAGCCGATCGACCCGCGGGACACCGCCGGCGACCTGCTGGGCCGCCTGTCGATCAGCGGCGCCCGGCTGCTGCGGGCCACGCTCGACGGCATCGCGGCCGGCACGCTGGAGCCGCGGCCGCAGCCGACCGAGGGGATCAGCCTCGCGCCGCGCATCGAGCCGTCCGACGCGCGCGTCGACTGGTCGCTGCCGGCCTCCGTCGTCGACCGGCGTGCTGGTCGGCACCGGCCGCGGCGCGGTCCGGCTCGGCGAGGTGCAGCCGGCCGGCAAGCGGATGCTGCCGGCGCCGGACTGGGCGCGCGGGGCGCGGCCGGCATCGGGCGAGCGGCTGGGGGACGATGCCCCGTGAGCCGCGCTCCCCGGCGCGGCAACCGGCGCCCGGCCGCCCACGGCCCGGCCGGCCGCCGCCACCGCCCCGTGCTCGACGGGGCGCGGCCGGC
>DASQXT010000241.1:0-4736 GCA_035639575.1 Geodermatophilus sp. | reverse complement strand
GAGCACGTTCTTCAGCGTGGTGCGGACGAACGCGCCGCCCTTGCCCGGCTTGACGTGCTGGAACTCGGTGACGGTCCAGAGCTGGCCGTCGAGGTTGAGGACCAGGCCGTTCTTGAGGTCGTTGGTGGTAGCCATCTAGAGGACCAGCAGTTCCTTGCTCGTGAGGGTCAACAACTCGGGCTCGTCGTCCGTGACGATCAGCGTGTCCTCGATCCGGACTCCGCCGTGGCCGGGCAGGTAGACCCCCGGCTCCACGGTGACGGCCATGCCGGCGGACAGCGTACCCGCGCCCAGCTGTCCGATGCCCGGCGCCTCGTGGATCTCCAGCCCCACCCCGTGACCCAGGCCGTGGGTGAAGTGCTCGGCGTGGCCGGCGGCGGCGATGACGTCGCGGGCGGCGGAGTCGACGGCGACCACGTCGGCGCCCACGGCCAGCGCGGCCCGGCCCGCCGCCTGCGCGGCGGCGACCAACTCGTAGACCTCGCGCTGCCAGTCGGCCGCCTCCCCGAGCACCACCGTGCGGGTCATGTCGGAGTGGTACCCGTCGACCGTCGCGCCGAAGTCCAGCTTGAGGAAGTCGCCCGGCCGCAGCTCGGTGCCGTCGGGCCGGTGGTGCGGGATGGCGGAGTTCGCGCCGGTGGCCACGATGGTCTCGAAGGACGGCGCCTCGGCGCCCATCGACAGCATGCGGGCGTCGAGCTCGCGGCCGACCTGCCGCTCGGTGCGCCCGGGCCGCAGCGCACCCTCGGCGGCCAGCTCGGCCAGCGCCGCGTCGGCGACCGCGCAGGCCCGGCGCAGCGCGTCGACCTCGTCGTCGTCCTTGACCGCGCGCAGCGCCTCCACGGCGCGCCGCACACTGGTCAGCTCCGGCACCGTGCCGCCGGCGGTGGCGTCGGCGAGCACCGACTCCAGCGCGCGCAACCCGTCGACGGTCAGGTGGTGGCTCTCGTAGCCGATGCGCCCGGCGGGCGGGCCACCTGATCGAGGCAGCACCGCCTCACGGGCGAGAGCGGGGACGGTGGCGCGGTCGACCAGCAGCTCGACGTCGGGCACCTGGGTGCGGGCCTGGGTGGTGTAGCGGCCGTCGGTGCCGAACACGTCGGGGTGGGTGGGGGACGGCTCGGTGCGCAGCAGCAGCGCGCCGTTCGAGCCGGTGAAGCCCGTCAGGTACCGCACGTTGAGCAGCTCGGTCACCAGGACGGCGTCCAGCCCCCGCTCGGCCGCCGTCGCCCGCAGCCGTTCCCTCCGCTCCGCGTACCTCACGCGACCCCCTGCGCGGCCAGCCACCGCAGCGCCAGCAGGTACCCCTGCACGCCCAGCCCGGCGATCACCCCGTCGGCGACCCCGGAGACGTAGGAGTGGTGCCGGAACTCCTCGCGCTTGTGGATGTTGGTGATGTGCACCTCGACCAGCGGGGCGGTCAGCATCGCCAGCGCGTCGCGCAGCACCACCGAGGTGTGCGACCAGCCGCCGGGGTTGAGCACCACCGCGTCCCCGGCGTCGGCCGCGGCGTGCACCCAGCGGAGCAGCTCCCCCTCGTCGTCGGTCTGCCGGACCCGCACCTCCAGGCCCAGCTCGTCGCCCGTGGCCGCGATCAGCTCGACCAGCTCCGCGTGCGTCGTCGCCCCGTACTTCTCCGGCTCGCGCGTGCCGAGTCGGCCGATGTTGGCGCCGTTGAACACCTGGATCGTCACGTCGTCTCCTCGCTGGCGCTCGTCGCCGCCGTGCCGGAACGTGCTCCGTCCCTGCGTGACCTCGCGAGCTCGGTCACGTGGGCACTCCTCCACCGACGGCCGCCCACGCGGCGTCGAGCCAGGCCTGGTCGGGGTCGGCGAGGATGCGCGGGTTGCCGATGCCGTCCAGGACGACGAACCGCAGCGAGGCGCCGCGGGCCTTCTTGTCCACCCGCATGACCGCCTGGATGCGCTCCCAGTCCCCGGTGTAGCGGGTGGGCAGCCCCATCGCGGCGACCAGCCGGGCGTGCCGGTCGACCTCGGCGCGGGTCAGCAGCCCCGCCTGGCCGGCCAGCTCGGCGGCGAAGACCAGCCCGACGGCGACCGCCTCGCCGTGCCGCCAGCCGAAGTCCTCCACCCGCTCGATGGCGTGGGCCAGCGTGTGCCCGTAGTTGAGGAACTCGCGCACGCCGGTGTCGTAGAGGTCCTCCCCCACCGCGTCGGCCTTGACCCGCACCGCGCGCTCGATGAGCTCCTCGGTGTCGCGGCGGCCGGTCGGGTCGGCCTCCAGCAGGTCGAGGACGGCGGGGTCGGCGATGAAGCCGCACTTGACCACCTCGGCCATCCCGGCGCGGAACTCCGCCTCGGGCAGTCCGGCGAGGACGTCGGTGTCGGCGAGCACGGCCACCGGCGGGTGGAACGCGCCGACGAGGTTCTTGCCCGCGCCGGTGTTGATGCCGGTCTTGCCGCCGAGCGCGGCGTCCACCATGCCGAGCACGCTGGTCGGCACCTGGACGACGCGCACGCCGCGGGTCCAGGTCGCGGCCACGAAACCGGCGAGGTCGGTGACCGCACCCCCGCCCACGCCGACGACGGCGTCGGACCGGGTCAGGCCCAGCCGGCCGAACTCCTCCCACACGCCCGCGGCGACCGCGGCGGTCTTGGCCGCCTCCCCGTCGGGGACGACGACGGCCTCCGCGGCCACCCCGGCGGTCTGCAGCGTCTCGACCAGCCCGCCGGCCAGCCCGGCCAGCGGCGGTGCGTGGACGACGGCGGCGCGGGCGGTGCCGTCGAGCACCAGGCCCAGCTCGTGCTGGGCGCCGGAGCCGATGACCACGTCGTAGGGCCGCTCGCCCGGGACCGTGACCCGCCGGCGCGTTCCCGGCCCACTCACGGGGTGGCCCGCACGGGGACCGCGGCCGCGACCTCGTCGACGACCTCACCGGGCGCGCGCCCGCCGGTGGCCACGGTGACGGTGGCGACCTCGGCGTAGAGCGGCGCCCGCGCGGCCAGCAGGGTGCGCAGCGTGGCCCGCGGGTTGAGGCCGAGCACCGGGCGGGTCCGGCCCAGCCCCACCCGCTGGGCAGCTGAGGCCAGGTCGACGTCGAGCCAGACGACGGTGCCGCCGGCGCGGGTGTAGCCGGTCAGCCGCTCGCGCGTGACCGCGCTGAGCACCGCACCGCCACCGAGGGCCAGGATCCCGTCGTGCTCCTCGAGCGCGACCGCGACGGCCTGCTCCTCCAGCGCGCGGAAGTGCGCCTCGCCGAGGTCGATGAACAGGTCGGCGACCCGCCGGCCGGTGCCGGCCTCGACGTCGGAGTCGGTGTCGCGGAAGGCGATCCCGAGCCGGCCGGCCAGCGCGGTGCCGACGGTGGTCTTGCCCGACGACGGCGGCCCGACCAGGACCAGCAGCGGACGGCGCACCGCGCCCGGCGCACGACCGGTGGTCATCGGGTCGGCGGGGGTCATCGGATCGTCAGCGCGTCGAGGTAGGCACGCGCGTTCCGGCGCGTCTCGGTCAGCGAGTCGCCGCCGAACTTCTCCAGCGCGGCGTCGGCCAGCACCAGCGCCACCATCGCCTCCATCACCACGGCGCCGCGGGGCACCGCACAGGCGTCGCTGCGCTGGTTGATGGCCACGGCCGGCTCACCGGTGGCGACGTCGACGGTGGCCAGCGCCCGCGGCACCGTCGAGATCGGCTTCATCGCGGCCCGCACCCGCAGCACCTCGCCGTTGGTCATGCCGCCCTCGATGCCGCCGGCGCGGTCCGACAACCGCTGGATGCGCCCGTCGGCCAGGACGATCTCGTCGTGGGCCACCGAACCGCGGCGGCGGGCGGTCTCCAGCCCGTCGCCGACCTCGACGGCCTTGACCGACTGCACGCCCATGAGCGCGGCGGCCAGCCGGGAGTCCAGCCGGCGGTCCCAGTGCACGTGGCTGCCCAGGCCCGGCGGCAGGCCGTGCACGACCACCTCGACGACCCCGCCGAGGGTGTCGCCGTTCTTCCGGGCGTCGTCGACCTCGGCCACCATCAGTGCGCTGGTCGCCGGGTCCGCGCAGCGCACCGGGTCCTCGTCGACGCGGGGGTTGTCGTGGGGACCGGGCACCACGCCGTCGGGGACGACGACCGGGCCGATGCCGACCACGTGGCTGACCACCTCGACGTCGAGGGCCTGCCGCAGGAAGGCCCGCGCGATCGCGCCCAGCGCGACCCGGGCCGCGGTCTCCCGCGCGCTGGCCCGCTCGAGCACCGGCCGGGCGTCGTCGAAGCCGTACTTCTGCATGCCGGCCAGGTCGGCGTGGCCCGGGCGCGGACGGGTGAGCGGCGCGTTGCGGGCCTGGCCGGCGAGCACCTCCGCGTCGACCGGGTCGGCGGACATGACCGTCTGCCACTTCGGCCACTCGGTGTTGCCCACCTGGACGGCGATCGGGCCGCCCTGCGTCAGGCCGTGCCGGATCCCGCCGGTCAGCGAGACGACGTCCTGCTCGAAGGACATCCGGGCGCCGCGGCCGTGGCCGAGGCGGCGGCGGGCGAGGTCGAGGTCCAGGTCCGGCGTCGTGACGCGGACGCCGAGAACCTGGTGCAGGAACTGCTGGGCGACCGTGCCCAGGGCGACCCGGGCCGCGGTCTCCCGGGCGCTGGCCCGCTCGAGCACCGGGCGGGCGTCGTCGAAGCCGTACTTCTGCATGCCGGCGAGGTCGGCGTGGCCGGGGCGGGGCTGGTGCAGCGGCTTGGCCGTCGCGCCGGGGGCGGGCGACATTTCCTCCACCCACTTCGGCCAT
>DASQXT010000240.1:0-8509 GCA_035639575.1 Geodermatophilus sp. | reverse complement strand
CCAGCACCCGCGAGGACTGGATGAAGGAGCTGGACTTCGAGGTCCGGCAGGCCGACGGCCCGCTGCCCCACGAGGTCGAGTACCTGTTCTGGGTCGGCTGCGCCGGCGCCATCGACGACCGCGCCAAGAAGGTCACCAAGGCCGTCGCGGAGCTGCTGCACACCGCCGGCGTCGAGTTCGCCGTCCTGGGCTCCGGGGAGACCTGCTCGGGCGACCCGGCCCGCCGCATGGGCAACGAGTTCGTCTTCCAGATGCTCGCCCAGGAGAACGTCGAGACCCTCAACGGCGTCTTCGAGGGCCGCGTGCCGGGCATGCGCAAGATCGTCACCACCTGCCCGCACTGCTTCAACTCGCTGGGCCGGGAGTACCCGCAGGTCGGCGGCGAGTACGAGGTCGTCCACCACACCCAGCTGCTCAACCAGCTGGTGGCCGACGGCCGGCTGACCCCGGTCACGCCGGTCGACCGCAAGGTCACCTACCACGACCCGTGCTTCCTCGGCCGGCACAACAAGGTCTACACGCCGCCGCGGGAGATCCTCGAGTCCGTCCAGGGCCTCTCCACCCAGGAGATGCACCGCTGCAAGGACCGCGGCTTCTGCTGCGGCGCCGGCGGCGCCCGCATGTGGATGGAGGAGAAGATCGGCAAGCGGATCAACATGGAGCGCACCGAGGAGGCGCTCGACCTCGATCCGGACGTCATCTCCACCGCCTGCCCGTTCTGCATCACGATGCTCAGCGACGCGCTGACGACCAAGAAGCAGAACGGCGAGGCGGGCGAGCACGTCGAGGTCCTCGACGTCAGCCAGATCCTGCTGCGCTCGCTCGCCCCGGTCGGCACGCCGGGCACCGAGCACGGCGCGGACGTCGGCACCAAGGACGACGACGTGGCCGGCACCGGTTCCGCGGCGACGGAGCACGGCGCGCAGTAAGAGGACCCCCCTGCCCCCCACCGCTCGCAGGCTCGCGGCGGGACCCTGCAGGGGGCCAGCGGTGCCCTGGACGGGGCCGACGGGCCGGAGCACCGCGACGGCGGCGCGTGTCCCCACCTGGGGGCACGCGCCGTCGCCGTCCCCGGGCGGGTCCGCGGCCGGCCGGGTAGAACGGCCCGGTGCTGCTCCACCTGCGCGTCACCGTGCCCCCGGACCGGACCCCCGAGGTCCTCGAGCTCTTCTCCGGCTCCGCCGGCACCGCGCACCTCGCCGTCCTGCCGGGTGCGTCCCGCTCGCCGCGCGGTGACCTGGTGATGGCCGACGTCGCGCGGGAGTCCGCCGACGACCTCATCGCCGAGCTGCGCCGGCTCGGCATCGCCCGCGACGGCGGCATCAGCATGGAGGCCGTCGACGCCGCCGTGTCCACCGCGGCCGAGCGGGCCGAGGCCCGCGCCCCCGGGGACGGCGCCGACGCCGTCGTGTGGGAGGAGGTCGTGCGGACGACGGACGCCGACTCCGCGCTGTCGGCCTCCTACCTGTCCTTCCTGACCATCGCGACGCTGCTGGCCGGCGTGGCGATCATCAACGACTCGGCCATCCTGACGATCGGCGCGATGGTGCTCGGCCCCGAGTTCGCGACGCTGGCCGCGCTGGCCGTCGCGGTGGTGCACCGCCGCCACTCGATCGCCCGCCGGGCGCTGGTGACCCTCACGGTCGGCTTCGCCGTCGCCATCGGCGTCACCGCCCTGGGCGTGCTGGCCGGCCGGGCGCTGGGCTGGTTCGGCGCCGAGGTGCTCACCGCCGAGCGGCCCGAGACCGGCTTCATCACCGCCCCCGACCGGTGGTCGCTGGTCGTGGCCGTGCTCGCCGGGATCGCCGGCGTCCTCTCGCTGACCTCGGCCAGGAGCGGCGCCCTCGTCGGCGTCTTCATCTCCGTCACCACCGTCCCGGCCGCCGCGGACATGGCGGTCTCCCTCGCCCTCGGCGGTGGGGACGAGTTCGCCCGCGCCGCGACGCAGCTCGGCATCAACCTGCTCGGCATCCTCGCGGCGGCGCTGGCGACCCTGACCGTGCAGCGGACGGTCTGGCGGCACGTGCCCCGGGTCGTCCCCCGGGTGGTGACCGTCGGACGCGCGCCGCACTGAACCCGGCTCTCGGGTGGCTCGCGCCGGGGAGGACCATCGTCGGGTGACCAGCAGCGCCGTCCCCGACCACCGCCGGGGCCTGCTGCTCGTCGGGACGGCGATCGTCCTGACCGGGCTGAACCTGCGGACGGCGGTCAACAGCGTCGGCCCGGTGTTGCAGGAGATCCAGAACGGGCTGGGCATCTCCAGCGGCCTCACCGGGCTGGTGACGAGCCTCCCGGTGATCTGCTTCGCCGTCATCGGCTTCTCCGGGCCCCTGCTGACCGCGCGGTTCCGCGACGGGCACGTGCTGGCCGGTGCGCTGCTCGCGATGGCCGCGGGCCTGGTCCTCCGGGCCGTGGCCGGGGCGTTCTGGCTCTTCGTCGCCGGCACCGTGCTGGCGATGGTCGGCGGCGCCCTGGGCAACGTGCTGCTCCCCAGCCTGGTGAAGCGGTACTTCCCGACGCGCACCGGGCTGCTCGTGGGCGCCTACGGCACCGCGATGTCCGCAGGCGGGGCGGTGGCCTCGGTGACGGCCGCGCCGATCGCCCGGGCCGCCGGGGACGCCGGGTGGCGCTGGACCCTCGCGATCTGGGCGGTGCCCGCGCTCCTGGCGGCGCTGCCGTGGCTGGCGGTGCGGCCCCGGGCGGGCACCTCACGCACCGCCCACACGGCGCTGCCGATGCGCTCGCTGCTGCGCAGCCCCACCGCGGTCGCGCTGGCGGCGTTCTTCGGCTTCCAGGCGATGCAGGCCTACATCATCCTCGGCTGGACGGCGCAGTACCTGCGCGACTCCGGGCTGGACGCCGCGACCGCCGGGCTGCTGCTCGGGGTGAACACCGTGGTCGTCGTGCCCCTCAACGCCATCGTCCCCCCGCTGTCGGTGCGTGCGCGCCTGCAGCGGCCGCTGCTGCTCGTCTTCGCCGCCTGCTACGTCGCCGGCTGGTTGGGGTTGATGCTGGCCCCGCGGACGGTGCCGTGGCTGTGGATGACCCTGCTCGCGGTCGGCATGAGCACCTTCGCGATGGTCCTCGCGCTCATCGGCCTGCGTGCCCGCACGCCGGAGACCACGGCAGCCCTGTCCACCGTCGTCCAGGGGTGGGGGTACGTGCTCGCCGGGGCCGGGCCGCTGCTGGTCGGCGTCCTGCTCGGGACCACCGGCAGCTACGCCGGCATGTTCGTCCTGGCACTCGGCGGTGTCGCGGCGCTGACGGTCACCGGCTGGCTGGCCACCCGGGAGCGTTTCGTGGACGACGAGGTGACCGCCCGGGACGCGGCCGGGACGGTCAGGGAGCCGGACGCCGCGTCTCCGCGCGGGTGAAGCCGCGGAACGACCGCGACGGCGTCGGGCCGCGCTGGTCCTGGTAGCGGGAGCCGTAGACCGCCGAACCGTACGGGTGCTCGGCCGGGGTGGTCAGCCGGAACAGGCACAGCTGGCCGATCTTCATGCCGGGCCACAGCGTGATCGGCAGGTTCGCCACGTTCGACAGCTCCAGCGTGATGTGCCCGGAGAAGCCGGGGTCGACGAAGCCCGCGGTGGAGTGGGTGAGCAGCCCGAGCCTCCCGAGAGAGCTCTTCCCCTCGAGCCTCGCTGCCATGTCGTCGGGGATGGTGACGATCTCCAGCGTCGAGCCGAGGACGAACTCACCCGGGTGCAGCACGAACGGATCGTCGCCGTCGGGCTCGACCAGCGTGGTCAGGTCGTCCTGCTGCTGAGCAGGGTCGATGTGGGTGTAGCGCGCGTTGTTGAAGACCCGGAAGTAGCGGTCCAGCCGGACGTCGATGCTCGAGGGCTGCACCAGCGCCTTGTCGTAGGGCTCGATGCCCAGGCGACCCTCGGAGATCGCGGCGGTGATGTCGCGGTCGGACAGCAGCATGCGGCGGAGTGTAGGGACCTCCCTCCGGCTTGTCGGCCGGCGGCAGAGTCCAGGGACCGCCTCCGCTCACCACTCCGGGCGAACTCGAGCCGCCGGCCCTCAACCGGGCGCACCGGGACGCCGATCCCCTCCCGCCGACCCTCCCGGGCCGGCCTGATCCCGGGGACGCGCGTCCCCGGTGGAGTGGAGGGTCCGTGTCCCAGTCCCGAGGAGCGCCGCTGCGCCGCGGCGCCCTGGCGGTCGTGCTCGTCACCGCCTCGGTCGCCGGCTATGCCGGTGCCGCCGCCTACAGCGCCCTCGCCTCCCCGGCCGTGCCGGTGGCCGCCGACTTCGGCCCCGACGACGGGCTCACCCGGTACGTGCTCACCGCCGACGAGGGCGTCAGCCCGGCCGACCTGGTCGCTGCGGTCGCCCCCGCGGACGGCGTCGTGAACGCCCAGCCGGTCGGCGCCGACCGCGCGCTGGTCGCCACCGAGGGCCTGGCGCCGCACGACCTCGAGGCGCTGCCCGGGGTCGCCGACGCCGAGTACTCGCCGGCGGTGCCGGTCGCCGCGGGGACGGTGGCCGACCCCTACTGGCCGCAGTACGGGTGGAACCTGGAGAACACCGGCACCAACGCGTACGGCCAGACCGCGGTCGCCGACGCGGACGACGACGTCACCACGGGCTGGCAGGCCGGCACCGGCGAGGACGTCGTCGTCGCCGTCGTCGACACCGGCTACGACTCCGACCACCCGGACCTGGCCGGCGCGCTGTGGACCAACCCGGCCGAGCCCTGCGGCCCGGTCGACCGCGACGGCAACGGCAAGGCCGGCGACTGCCACGGCTGGAACTTCACGACCGGCAGCGCCGACGTCGACAACGGCGCCGGCGGCACCCACGGCGCCAGCGTGGCCGGTGCGGTGGGCGCCCGGGCCGGCAACGGCCTGGGCACCGCCGGCGTGGCCCCGGGCGTGACGATCATGCCGCTGGTCATCGGCACCGGCGGGTCGGTCGACCTGACCCTGGGTGCCGAGGCGATCCGCTACGCGGCCGACCACGGCGCCGACGTCGTCAACGCCTCGTGGGGCGGCCCGGCCGGGGGCTGGGCCCTGGACAACCTGCGCTCGGCCGTCGCCTACGCCGCGAGCAGGGGCGTGGTGGTCGTCGTCGCGGCCGGCAACGACGCCCGCGACCGGGACGCCGCCCCGCTGTACCCGGCCAGTCTCACCGAGGCCAACGTGCTGACCGTCGGGTCCTCGACCGCGGCGGACACCCGCAGCGACTTCTCCGCATGGGGCGCCGGCTCGGTCGACCTCTCCGCGCCGGGCACGTCGGTCTTCACCACCTGGAACGACGGCGGCTACCGGCTGGTCAGCGGGACGTCGATCGCCTCGCCGCAGGTGGCCGGCGCGGTGGCGCTCTACCGGCAGGCGATGCCGAGCGCGACGCCGCAGCAGCTGCGCCAGGCCCTGCTCGAGGACGTCGACCCGGTGGCCGCCCTCGCCGGGTCGACGGTCACCGGTGGCCGGCTGTCCCTGAGTCGCCTTCCGGCGCGCGCCGCGGACGTCGTCTCCTACACCTTCACCTCGATGACCGCGCCGGCCGGCGTCGTCACCCCGCGCGTGGTCGCGGCGGGCTCGCCGGGGGCCGGCGACTACGGCGTCACCCTGGGGCTGGGCATGGAGCACGAGGGCGAGGTCTGGGCCGTCTCCGGCGCGGAGCTCACCGTCGGGAGCACCACGCTGGCGACCGACGACACCGGGACGGTTCGCTTCCCGCTCGGCCGGGCGGCCGGCCCCGCCGACCTCGCCCTGTCCCCCTCGGTGGAGCTCGGTGACGGCCGGTACGTGCTGACCGTCCAGCTCGACCGCGACGGCACGGCCCTCGGGCGCACGTACGCCGCTCCCCTGCTCGTCGGGACGGCGGCTGCGCCCGCGCCGGGCCGCGACGCCGGCACCCCCGGCACCGGTCCGTCGGGCCCGGCCGGTCCCGGGTCGGGCGGCTCCGGCTCGGCGGGCGGCGGGTCCGGCTCGGCCGGCCCGGGCTCGGCCGGCACCCGCACCGGCACCGGCACCGGCACCGGCACCGGCACCGGCGGTCCGGGCTCCGGGAGCTCCGACAGCGGTGGGACGGACCGGTCCGCCTCGTCGGGCAGCGGCTCCGGCTCCGGCAGCACCGGTGGCGGCAGCGGCTCCAGCGGGTCGGGCTCGGGCTCCGGTCCGGGCTCCGACGGCGCGGGCCCCGGCAGCGGCGACGGCGGCAGCGGGGCGAGCGGCTCCGGTCGCAGCGACGCGGGCAGCGGCTCCGGGAGCACCCCGGACGTGCCGTCGGGCCGCACCACACCGTCCGTGCCCGAGGTGCCCTCGGGCACCCGGACGCCGGCGTCCCCCGAGACCCCCGGCGGCTCGGGCGCCCCGACCCCCGGCGGGCAGGTCGTCTACCCGTCCGTCGGGCCCTTCGGGATCACCTCGCTGAGCCCCGCCCGGGTGGGCACCGCCGGCGGGACGTTGGTGACCATCACCGCCACCGCGCTGCCGGCCGACCCGCGGGTGCGCATCGGCGACTCGGCGGCGGCGACCGTGGTCCGGGCGTCGGCGACGCAGGTCGTCGTCCGGGTCCCCGCCCGGGCGGCGGGCGTGTACGACGTGCACGTCTTCGCCCCCGACGGCCGGTACTCGGTGCTGACCGCGGCGCTGACCTACACCGACGCCACGGGCGGGACGGCGCCGGGCGGCAGCACACCGGGTGGTGCCGGGACCGGCGGCACGGGCGGGAGCCCGGGCGGCGGTGGTACCGGCGGCTCCTCCGGCGGGACCGGTGGCGGCAGCGACGGCTCCGCGGGCGCCGGGGGCTCGGGCGATGTGCGCACCGGTCCGGGTGGACTCCGCCTGGTCCGCAGCGCGGTCTTCTCCGGCCTGCGGACGGTGTGGTCGACCGACTGCTCGACGTCCTGCCGGGGCGTGCGGGTCTGACCTCCCGCGCCACCGGCCGGCTCCTCGCCGGCCGGTGGCGCGGCGCCGTCCGCGTGATCCGTGCCGCCCCACGCGATCGGCCCGCCGCCCTGCCGATGGAAGAGGGGACGACACCGTCCCGCAGGCCCGGAGGACCCCCTTGCTCGACATCCACGAACGGCCGGCCTCGCGGAGAGCCGGCCGGCCCGTCGCACCGACCGGGGAGGCGCGCACCTTCGCCCCGGACGAGCTGATCGTCTCCAAGACCGACCTCCGCGGCGTCGTCACCTACGCCAACGACGTCTTCCTGAGGGTCAGCCGCTACGAGCTCGACGAGGTGATCGGCCGGCCGCACAACCTGATCCGCCACCCGGAGATGCCCCGCGCGGTCTTCGCGCTGCTGTGGCAGACCCTCTCCGAGGGGCGCGAGCTGTTCGCCTACATCGACAACCTGGCCTCCGACGGCGCGCACTACTGGGTGCTCGCGCACGTCACGCCGTCCTACTCGGCCGACGGCACGGTCATCGGCTACCACTCCAACCGGCGCCGGCCCTCGCCCGGCGCGATCCGCACGGTCGCCCCGCTGTACCGGCGGCTGGTCGAGGAGGAGCGGCGCCACCCCACGGCCAAGGCCGCCGTGGCCGCCTCCTCGCGGCTGCTCGACGAGCTGGTCGCGGCGGAGGCCGGCTCGTACGAGGAGTTCGTCTGGTCGGTCATCGCGCGAGAGGAGCGCTGAGGTGGGCATCCGCAGACGGCCCGAGGGCCGACGGCTCGGCGACGCCGAGGAGCTGGCGGTGTACCGGGCCGCCGTGCAGCAGCTGACCCGGACCTGCCAGGCGGCCGCGCGGGGTGACCTGGAGGCCCGCAGCCGCCCGGTGGCGGGCGTGGCGGACGTGCCGGAGCTGCAGGCCCTCGACGACGCCGTGAACTCCGTGCTCGATGTCTCCGACGCCTTCGTGCGGGAGGCCTCGGCCGCGCTGACGTCCGCGGCGGCCGGCCGGTTCCACCGCTCGGTGCTGACCGGCGGCCTGGCCGGCGCCTACCGCAGAGGCGCGACCGACATCAACGCCGCACGGGACGCGATGCGCGAGACCGCCGGTCGGGTCACCGAGGCGACGAACGCCCGCCTGCTGCTGGCCGACGAGTTCGAGACCGTCGTCCTCTCGACGTCGGAGCAGGTGGCCACCGCGTCGACCGAGATGAGCGCGTCGGCGTCCGGGCTGGCCGAGGCGGCCTCGGCGGCGAGCGCCCAGGCGTCCACCGCGCAGGAGACGATGAGCACGCTCACCCGGTCGGCGGCCGAGATCCGGGACGTCATCGCGCTGATCGACTCCGTCGCCGCCCAGACCCGGCTGCTGGCGCTCAACGCGACCATCGAGGCGGCCCGGGCCGGCGAGGCGGGCAAGGGCTTCGCCGTCGTCGCCTCGGAGGTCAAGGACCTCGCCGACCAGACCGGCCGGGCCACCGAGCGGGTCACCGCCCAGGTCGAGCAGATCCGGGCCGCCTGCGAGGAGGTCGCCGCGGTCATGACCCGGGTCGGGACGACGGTCACCGAGATGAACGGCGTGGTGGACGGCATCGCCGCCGCGGTCGACGGCTCGGCGTCCCTGGGTCCCGGCGGCCAGGACGTCACCGGGTTGTCCCAG
>DASQXT010000239.1:0-11760 GCA_035639575.1 Geodermatophilus sp. | reverse complement strand
CCGCATCGAGGGCTCGCCGCCGCAGAAGGGCAGCCTGGCGGCCACCTTCGAGCTGCTCGACGCCGCGCACCTCGACGCCGACGTCGTCGCCCGTGAGCTGGCCGGGGCCCTGGTCAGCCCGGTGGTCACCGCGCACCCCACGGAGGTGCGCCGTCGCACCATCTCGCGGGTGCAGCGGCAGATCACCGAGCTGGTCCGCCGGCGCGACCGGTCCGCGCCGGGCGAGGCCGACGACCCGGAGTGGTCGGCGGAGCTGGAGCGCGCGGTGCTGACGCTCTGGCAGACGGCGCTGCTCCGGCTGTCGCGGCTGCGGCTGGCCGACGAGATCGACGAGGCGCTGCGCTACTACGAGCTGTCGCTGTTCGAGGTCGTGCCGGCGATCAACGCCGAGCTGCGCCGGGCGCTGTGCGAGCGCTGGCCGTCGGCCGGGCTGGACCGGCCGGTGCTGCTGCCCGGCTCGTGGATCGGCGGCGACCGCGACGGCAACCCGTTCGTCACCGCCGACGCCGTCCGCCTGGCCAGCACCCGGCAGGCCGAGACGGCGCTGGGCCACCACCTGGCCGAACTGCTGGCGCTGCACGACGAGCTGTCGATGTCCGACCGGCTGATCACACCGACCCCGGAGCTGGCGCGGCTGGCCGACGCCTCCGGCGACGACTCGCCGTTCCGCGCCGACGAGCCCTACCGCCGCGCCCTCTACGGCGTGCACGCCCGGCTGGCCGCCACCGCGCAGCGGGTGCTCGGGTCGGTGCCCGGGCCGCCGCCGCACGCCGTGCTCGAGCCCTACGCGACGCCCGAGGAGCTGCTGGCCGACCTCGCCACGATCGACGCCTCGCTGCGCACCCACGGCGCGGGTGCGCTGGCCGACGACCGGCTGGCCCGGCTGCGGGAGGCCGTGGAGGCGTTCGGCTTCCACCTGGCCGGCCTGGACATGCGGCAGAACTCCGCCGTGCACGAGGAGGTCCTCGCCGAGCTGCTGGCCTGGGCGGGGGTCTGCCCCGACTACGCCGCCCTCGACGAGGAGCAGCGGGTCGAGCTGCTGGTCGGCGAGCTGCGGATGCGCCGTCCCCTGGTCCGCCCGGACGCCGCGCTCTCCGACCTGGCCCGCGGCGAGCTCGACGTGCTCCTGGCCGCGGCCGCGCAGGTCCGCGCGCTCGGCCCGCAGGCGGTCCCGAACTACGTGATCAGCATGTGCGAGTCGGTCAGCGACGTCCTCGAGGTCGCCGTCCTGCTCAAGGAGGTGGGCCTGCTCGACCCCGGTGGCGAGGACGGCCCCCGCTGCCCGGTCGGCATCTCGCCGCTGTTCGAGACGATCGGCGACCTGCAGCGCGCCGCGGAGACCGTGACCGCCGTCCTCGGCCAGCCGCTCTACCGGGCCCTTCTGCGCGGCCGCGGGGACGTGCAGGAGGTCATGCTCGGCTACTCCGACAGCAACAAGGACGGCGGCTACCTCGCGGCCAACTGGGCGCTGTACCGGGCCGAGCTGGCGCTGGTGGAGGTCGCCCGGCGCGAGGGCGTGCGGCTGCGGCTGTTCCACGGCCGCGGCGGCACGGTCGGCCGCGGCGGCGGCCCGAGCTACGACGCGATCCGGGCCCAGCCGCCCGGTGCGGTGGCCGGCGCGCTGCGGATCACCGAGCAGGGCGAGGTCATCGCCGCCAAGTACGCCGAGCCCGACCGCGCCCGGCGCAACCTCGAGGCGATGGTCGCGGCCACGCTGGAGGCGACGCTGCTCGACACCGAGGGCCTCGGGGACGACGCCGAGCCCGCCTACGCGCTGCTCGACGACCTCGCCGCCCGCGCCCAGCAGGCCTACCGCGCGCTGGTGCATGAGACGCCGGGCTTCGTCGACTGGTTCCGGGCGGCCACGCCGATCGGCGAGCTGGCCGAGCTGAACATCGGCAGCCGGCCGCCGTCGCGCAAGGCCGGCGACTCCATCGCCGACCTGCGCGCCATCCCGTGGGTGTTCAGCTGGTCGCAGGCGCGGATCATGCTGCCCGGCTGGTACGGCACCGGCGCCGCGCTGGAGAGCTACGTCCGCGAGGGCGAGGCCTCCGGCGACCCCGACCGGCTCGCCCGCCTGCAGGAGCTCCACAGGCGCTGGCCGTGGTTGCGCACGATGCTGTCCAACATGGGGATGGTGCTGGCCAAGACCGACCTCGACCTGGCCGCCCGCTACGCCGAGCTGGTGCCCGACGAGCAGCTGCGGCACCGGGTGTTCGACCAGCTCGCCGCCGAGCACGAGCGCAGCTGCCGGATGCTGCTGGCGGTCACCGGCGACGACCGGCTGCTGGCCGACAACCCGTCGCTGGCGCGGTCGATCCGCAACCGCTTCCCCTACCTGGAGCCGCTGCACCACCTGCAGGTGGAGATGCTGCGCCGGCGTCGTGGCGGGGACGACGACGAGCTGGTCCGCCGCAACATCCAGCTGACCATCAACGGCATCGCCACGGCCCTGCGCAACAGTGGCTGAGCCGCAGCTGGAGGAGCTGGCCGGGTCCGAGCCGCTGGACCTCCGGGTGGCCACCGGGTCCGCCCAGGTGCAGGCCGCGGCCCGGGCCCTCGACGTCGCGCCGGCCGCCCTGGCCACCACGCTCACCGACCCCGACCTCCGCCTCCTCGTCGACGACCGGGACGGCGTCGCCCTGCTGCGCCGCGCGTGGGGCGACGACGGGCACGCCGAGGCGCTGCTGGTCGGCCGGCGCGGTGCCCGGGGCACGCAGCCCGCCGTCCTCGCCGTCGCGTCGGCCTGGGGCTGCGAGCGGGTGCGCGACGCGGCCACCGACGACGTCGTCGCCGTCCCCACCCCGCCGGACGACGCCCCGCTGCCCGCCCGCTTCCTGCACCTCGCCGCCCTGGCCGCGACGCGGGTGGAGGTCGCCATCGCGCTGGCCCGGGACGCCGGTCAGGAGTCGACCAAGGCCGACGGCAGCCCGTCGCTGGGCGCCGACGAGGCCGCACACCTGGCCGCCGCGCACGCGCTGCGCCCGCTCGGGGTGACCGTGCTCAGCGAGGAGCGCTCCGACCGTCCGGTCCCCGGCGACCAGCCGTGGGTGGTGCTCGACCCGCTCGACGGCACGGGCAACTTCCGCGCCGGGCTGGCGCCGTGGGCCTTCTCCGCCGCGCTGGTGGAGGACGGCCGCCCGGTCGCAGGCCTCGTCGCCGACCTGTCGTCGGGCCGCCGCTGGTCCGGTGCGGTCGGGGACGGCGCGCGGCGCGACGGCGTGCCGGTCCGGCCGCGGGACGCCGGGACGGTCGTCGCGCCCACCGCGCCGTCGGGGTCGGCCGTCGTCGTGCCGGCCAGTGCCCGCCGGGTGCGGGTGACCGGCTGCACCGCGGTCGACGTCTGCCTGGTCGCCGACGGCGCGGCCGGGGCGTGGCAGAACCTCGACCGCAGCGGCACGCACGTGCACGACGTCGCCGGGGGGCTGGCGCTGCTCGCCGCCGCCGACGGGGTGGCGCTGGGCCCGGACGGCGCGCCGCTGCGGCTGCGGCCGGACACCGAGACGCTCATCCGGTTCGTCGCCGCGGGCACCGAGCAGCGGGCGCGGGAGCTGCTGCGCGAGCTGACCTGACGTCCCAGGAACCGGACCCAGCGGCATGGGATCGCCCGACCACGGTCTCGCCGTACCTCAGGCGGTGAGTGCCACTGCACTCACCGCCTGAGGTGCGCGACGCACGAACAGGGTCGGCGGGCGCACGCGGACCGTGCGGCTGCGGGTCGGGTCACGGCCAGGGCGAGCACGGGGCCGACCCCTCCGGGAGCGGATCCGCGCCGGATCAGGTCCCGGAGGTGGTCCGCGCGGCCGCCTCCTTCACGGCGGCCAGCAGCGACTCCCACTCGTGCAGCGTGGTCCGGGCCCGGCCGCGGGTGGCACCGAGCGCGACCTCGGCGGCGTCGATGGCCCGCCAGTCCTCGAGCAGCACCGGGTCGGCCCCGTTGGCGCGCAGGGTCGCCACCAGGTCGTCGTCCCCACTGGTGCCGGGGTGGACGACGCCGGCCGCGACGTCGGCCAGCAGCGCGGCCACCGTCTCGCGGGCATCGTGCTTGTTGGTGCCCACGACCCCGGTCGGCCCGCGCTTGATCCAGCCGGCGACGTACTCGCCGGGGGAGGGCTGCCCGCCGCGCAGCACCCGGCCCAGGTCGTTGGGGACGGTGCCGCGGCGCGGGTCGAGGGGCAGCTCGGGCAGCTCGCCGCCGCGGTAGCCGACCGAGCGGACCACCAGGTCGGCCGGCAGCACGGTCGTCTCGCCGGTGCCCGAGGCGCGGCCGTCCGCGTCGACGACGGTGCGCTCCACCTCGACGCCGGTCACCCGGTCCTCGCCGAGCAGGCGCACCGGGCGGGAGAAGAAGCGCAGCGTCACCGTCGTCCGGCCCGGCTGCGCCGTGTGCTGCGCCCACTCGTGCAGCACCGCCAGGTTCCGCGACGCCACCCGGTCGGCCGCCACGCGCTCCTCGGCGGCCGCGTCGAGCTCCAGGTCGGCCGGGTCGACCAGCACGTCGGCCTCGGCCAGCTCGCCGAGCTCGCGCAGCTCCTGCGTGGTGAAGGTGGCCTGCGCCGGGCCACGGCGGCCCAGCACGGTGACCCGCTCGACCGGGGCGCCCGCGAGGGCGTCCAGCACGTGCTGCGGCATGTCCGTGGGCTCGAGCTCGGCCGGGGTGCGGGCCAGCACGCGGGCCACGTCCAGCGCGACGTTGCCGACCCCCACCACGACGACCGACCGGGCACCCGCCAGTGCCGCCTCGACCGTCGCCCGGTCGGCGTCGGGGTGGCCGGTGTACCAGGCGACCAGCGCGGTGGCGGCCAGGCTGCCGGGCAGCTCCTCGCCGGGGATGGCCAGCTGGCGGTCCAGCGCGGCGCCGTAGGTGTAGACGACGGCGTCCACCGCGGCGTGCAGCTCGCGGCAGGACAGGTCGCGGCCGATCTCCACGTTGCCGACGAAGCGCACCGCCGGGTGGTCCAGAGCCCGGTGCAGCGTGTCCCGGATGGCCCGCATCTTCGGGTGGTCGGGGGCGATGCCGTGGCGCACCAGGCCGAACGGGGTGGGCAGCCGGTCGATCAGGTCGACGGCGACCGGGACCTCCTGCTGCCGGGTGAGCGCCTCCGCGGTGTAGATGCCCGCCGGGCCGGCGCCGACGACGGCCACCCGCAGCCGCGGCAGAGGGGACGGGGGACCGGGGTCTTCGTCGGCCGACACGTCACGCATCCTGTCCCGCCCGGGTGGGCGAGCACCAGGCTCCGACAACCGCGAGTCCAGGAGGGGCGCGAGCGCTACGCGCTGCACGAGGCGCGCGACGGCTCCCTCGTCATGATCGAGCAGTGGGTGCGCCCCGAGGCGCTGGCCGCGCAGGGCAAGGGCGAGCCGTTCACCGAGCTGTCGCGGCAGCTGGAGGGCAAGCTCGCCGCGGCTCCCTGCAGGGCCCCGCCGCGAGCCTGCGAGCGGTGGGGGGCAGGGGGTCCTTTCAGGCACAGCTGCGGTCGTGGTCCAGGCCGCCGACGACGTACTGGGTCAGGACCACGTCCCCGCCGTCGACGAGCGGGTCGGACCGGCACCTGGCCCGGGCGCCGGCGGGGGAGCCGGCCCCGGCCAGCCAGCTGTCGAGGTGGTGCAGCGGGCTGTCCTCCGGCACCACGCCGACGATCCGCCGCCACTGGCGGCCGGTGGAGTACAGGCCGACCTCCGCGCCGGTGGCAGCGAGCCGGGCGAGCACCCCCTCGAGCGCCGCGCGGTTGCGGGCGCGGGCGGGTGCCGAGCCGGTCTGCCAGGTGTTCGTCGTCTCGACGTCGAGCCACCAGGTGTGCTCCCCCGGGTCGGGGTCGACGCCGGCGGCCTCGGCGGCGGGGGCGAAGAACTCCGTCACCGTGACCGCTGCGCGCTGCCAGCCGTACTGCCACGAGCAGGCCCGGCTGTTGGTCCCCTGGCAGCGGCCGTAGGGGGTGCGGCCGTGCCCGGGCCAGGTGGTCACCTGGTGGCGGACCTGGCCGGGGTTGGCGGTGTTGACGTAGAGCTGCAGCCGCGGCTGGGCCGCCACCGCGCCGGTGGTCTCCTCAGCCGCCCACGCCAGCTGCTCGGCCAGGCACGGGTTGGGCCGGGTCGCCAGACCGCCGTTCACGCCGACGACGGCGAACGCCGGGTCGTCGGGCAGCGGGTCGTCGCACTGCGGGAAGGAGACGTCGTGGCCGACCTCGGCGTCCTCGCCCGGGTCGGCCGCCACGGCCGGCGCACCGAGGGTCAGGGACGCCGCGGCGAGCGCGGCCGCCCCGAGAGCACGTCCCCCGCCGACCATGCTCCACGATAGGACCGCAGGAGCCTCCGGTCACCGGGTCAGACGGCCTGGCAGACCGGGCACCAGTAGAGGTTGCGGCCGACCATCACCTGGGTCTGCACCGGCGTCCCGCAGACCCGGCAGGGCAGCCCGGTGCGCCGGTACACGTAGTGCGCGTCCTCCCGCCGGACCGCGCCGCTGCGGCGGTCGCGGTGCTCCGGCCGGGTGGTGACGATCCGGCCCATCCGGACGCCGGAGCGCATGAGCACGACCAGGTCGGCCCACATCGCCGCCCAGGTGTCGGCGTCGACGTCCCGGCCCGGGCGGAAGGGGGAGACGCCGTGCCGGAAGAGGATCTCGGCGCGGTACACGTTGCCGACCCCGGCGAGCACCGACTGGTCCATGAGCAGTGCGCCGATCGCGGTGCGGCTGCCGGCGATCCGCCGGTGGGCAACGCTGCCGTCACTGCGCGGCCGCAGCGGGTCGGGGCCGAGGCGGTCGAGGATGCGGTCGACCTCCGGCGCGGTGAGCACCTCGCAGGCGGTGGCGCCGCGCAGGTCGGTCCACACGCCCAGGCCGTCGGGACCCGCACCCTCCCAGCGCATCCGCAGCGCACCGCGCGGGGGCGGCGGGCTGCCCTCGCCGGAGGTGTACGTGCCGTACAGGCCCAGGTGCACGTGCAGGGTGTCGGCGCCGAAGCAGGCGAACAGGTGCTTGCCGTGGGAGGCCACCTCGTCGAGCACCCGGCCGTCGAGCAGCGCCGCGCCGGCGGCGAAGCGGCCCTGGGGGCTGGTCACGTGCACCGGACGGCCGGCGAAGGCCAGCGTCTGGTCCCGGGCCAGCCGGTGCAGCGTGTGTCCCTCAGGCACGGGCGGCTCGGCAGGTCATGCCCCCAGCTTCACCTCTGACCAGCAGCTCCGCCACGATGGGACCGTGACCCAGGTGACACCGCAACTGGCCCGCCGCGCCTGGGGTTCGCTGGAGACCCTCCACGTCGTCGCCTTCTTCGCCCCCGAGGTGCAGCAGGCCTACGACCGCTTCGGGGTGCCGGCGACCCGGGCCGGCTACTTCGCCGCCCGGTCGTCGGCGTTCGGCCCGGCCGACCCGGCGCTCGTGGTCGCCACCTTCTACGTCTTCTCGCCCGACCTCGTCGCCCGTGCGGTGCCGGCCGTCTGGGCGGCCGGGACGCCGGAGGAGTGGGCCACCGCCCGCAGGGACGCCGTCGGCGCGGCCCTGCACCGGGTGCTCGGCGAGCCCGACGTCGCAGAAGCGCTGGAGCTGGCCCGCCAGGCGTGTGCGGGGCTGGGTGCGCCCGGGCGGCCCCTCTACGCGGCCTGGAGCGCCGTCGAGTGGCCCGAGGACCCGCTGCTGCAGCTGTGGCACGCCGGCCTCCTGGTGCGCGAGCACCGCGGCGACGGGCACGTCACCGCCCTCATGGCCGCCGGGCTGGACCCCGTGGAGGCCCTGGTCACCGGAGGGCTGGCCTCGGACAGCACCGACTTCGTGCGCACCACCCGGGGCTGGAGCGACGCGGAGTGGACGGCGGGGGAGCGGCGCTGCCGCGACCGCGGCCTGGTCGACGACGGCGGCCTCACCGACGCGGGCCGTTCCGTGCGCGCGGACGTCGAGGCGACCACCGACCGGCTGGCGGTGGCCGGCTGGGCGCACCTGGGGGCCGACGGCACGCAGCGGCTGGTCGAGCTCCTGGCGCCGCTGCGCGAGCGGCTGTTCGACTCCGGTCTGCTGCCGGACTGGATCCGCTCCCGCGGCTGATCAGCGCCCGCGCACCTGCTCGTAGCGCTCCAGCGCCACCCGGCGCTCCTCGGCGTGGTCGACGACCGGCAGCGGGTAGCCGTCCGGGACGCCGTCCGGCGCCAGCCAGGGCTCGTGCACGTACCTCGCCGGGACGCCGCGCAGCTCGGGCACCCAGCGGCGCACGTAGTCGCCGTCCGGGTCGAACTCCCTGCCCTGCCGGGTGGGGTTGAAGACGCGGTGGTAGGGCGAGGCGTCCGTGCCGGTCCCGGCGACCCACTGCCAGCCGTGGTTGTTGCTGGCCAGGTCGCCGTCGACCAGGTGCTGCATGAAGTACCGGGCGCCGCGCCGCCAGTCGACGTGCAGGTCCTTGACCAGGAACGACGCGACGATCATCCGCACGCGGTTGTGCACGTAGGCCTCACCGAGCAGCTGGCGCATCCCGGCGTCGACGATCGGGTAGCCGGTGCGGCCCTGCGCCCACGCCCCGAACCGCTCGTCGGCGTCCGGCCCGGTGTCGTAGGTCATCGCGCGCATCCGCTCGTCCAGCGGCTCGCGGGCCGACTCCGGGCGGTGCCACAGGACGTCGGCGTAGAAGTCCCGCCAGCACAGCTCGTTGCGGAAGCTGTCGGCGGAGTCGGTGTCGAGGTCGTCGAGGTCGGCCAGCAGCGTCCGCGGGTGCACGCAGCCGTACTTCAGGTAGGCCGACAGCCGGCTGGTGCCGTCGGTGCCCGGGGTGTTGCGGGTGGTCTCGTAGCCCTCCAGCCGCTCGGCGCGGAAGGTCCGCCAGGCGTCCCGAGCCGCGGCCTCGCCGGCCGGGGGCAGCCGCACGCCGTCCAGCTCCGGCACCTCGGGCGGGTCCTCGGAGCGGACGCCGGTGCTCCACGGCACCGACTCCGGCCGCGGCGCCGGGGCCCGCCAGCCGTGCTCGCGCCAGGCGCGGGCGAAGGGGGAGAAGACGCGGAACGGCGTCCCGTCGGACTTGGTGACCCGGCCCGGCGTCACCGCGTAGGGGGAGCCGGCGCGCACCAGGGGGACGCCGCCGAGGGCCCGCTCGACCGCCGCGTCGCGCTGCCGGCCGTAGACGCCGGTGTCGGCGGAGACGTGCACGCTGACCGCGTCCACCTCCCGGGCCAGGTCGGCCACGACCCGCGCCGGGTCGCCGGAGCGCAGCACCAGCGCGCCGTCCACCTGCTCGCCCAGGTCGGCGAGGCAGTCGAGGAGGAACCGCCGCCGCGGCAGTCCGGAGGGCCCCCACAGCCGGGGGTCGAAGACGAACAGCGGCAGGACGGCGCCACCCGGCCCGGCCGCCTCACGGGCGTCGAGTAGGGCCGGGTGGTCGGCCAGCCTCAGGTCGCGGCGGAACCAGAGCAGCGCGGTGGGCACCCGGGCGAGCGTAGGCAGCCCTCCGTGGTCGCGCAGGCCGGACGACCGAGCGGGTCAGCGGTCGGCGGTGGCCAGGCCGAAGTGCGGCCGGTCGTCGTCGGCGACCAGGTCGATCTCCTCGGGGTGCTGCTGGATGTAGTGACGCACGAACGAGCAGTAGGGCAGCACGGTCAGCCCACGCTCACGGGCGGCGGCGAGCACACCGGCGACGAGCGCCGAGCCGATGCCGCGGCCGCCGACGGACGGGTCCACCTCGGTGTGCGGCAGCGTCATCGTGCCGTTCTCGACGTGGTAGCTGGCCAGACCGACGACACGGTCACCGAGCCGGACCTCGAAGCGTCCCCGGTCTGGGACGTCGACCACGCTCGTCTCCATGCTGGGCCTCCCCCTCCGCTCGTCCCCGGCGCCGTTGCCGGAACTCGACATGCGTCCGAAGACGGTAACGCCTCGGCACGCCGGGAAGTGCCGCCCCGCCGGGAACACCTCGCCCTTGTGGGGGACACGCCGTGGCCGGACGGGGCACGTCCGCGCCCCGGTACCTGCCGTTCCGATCCGTGTCCTCACGGCGCCGCTGACGCTCAGGGCCGGGGGTTCGTCCGCGTCCAGCCGCGCTCGTCCCGCCGTCCGCCGAGTGCGGCCCGGCAGCGCCGGCAGACCTCCTGCACCTCCTCGGCGTGGCGGCCGGACTCCGGCTGGACGTCGGCCCAGCTGACGTGCGGGAAACGGGCCAGCCGCGACCGGCTCAGCGACAGGCCGCAGACCGTCTCGTTGCGGCCGCGCTCCCACGCGTGGACCTCGCCGGAGGGGTAGCGGATGCCGTCGTCGGGGTCGACCCACTGGCCGCCGGCCGCGACCGCCGCGTTGCGCAGTGCCATGGAGGGGCCGGTACCCGCGAGAGGCCGGTGTGCTCAGGTCCAGGTGCGGGCCGCGGCGGTCCAGCGGGACGTGGGCGAGGGGACGGCGGCCGACGGGGCACGCCGGGCGAACGCGTCGGCGCTCGGACGGCAGCCGCCGGGACAGTCGATCGCGACGGGGACGCCGTCCTGCCAGCCCACGGCCGCGCACCGGCCGCAGGTCGGACAGGTCTCCCAGGTGAGGCGCTCACCGGTGCTCGTGCCGGTCACCTCCCTGCGGTGACCTCGGCGATGGGGACCGGTGGCCCGGGTCTGGACGGGTGTCCCCACGACGTGGCGGTCGGTACCCGTGACGCAGCGGGGGCAACCCAGCCGTGTCCTACAGGTCCTCGCCCGGGCACGCTCGGCACCGGGCGGCGCGGCTCCCGCACGCCGCTCGGCCGCTGGTCCGACCTCCGCCGGGTGCGTCGGGCGGGAGCGACTGCGGGCCTCAGGCCAGGCGCAGGACGGGGGAGGGGTGCCGCCTCGACTCCCGCTCGTGCAGCCAGGGCACGAGCGCGTCAGGTGTCATCGGTCTCCCGAGGTGCCAGCCCTGGACGATGTGGCAGCCCATCTCGGCGAGCAGGTCCCAGGTCTCCTGGTCCTCGACCCCCTCGGCGACCACCTCCAGGCCGAGGTGGCGGCCGAGGTCCACGATGGCGCGGACGATCGCGGCGTCCCCGGCCCGGTCGTGCAGCCCGGTGACGAAGCTGCGGTCGATCTTGACCTCGTCGACCGGCAGTCGCTTGAGGTAGGACAGCGACGAGTACCCGGTGCCGAAGTCGTCCACCGACAGCCGGACGCCGAGGCCTCGGAGCTCGTGCAGCAGCGCGGTCGCTCGGGCTGGGTCGGCCATGACCGAGCTCTCGGTGACCTCGAGGGTCAACCGCGCCGGCGGGACGTCGTGCCGGCGCAGCAGCCGGGACACCTCGTCGACGAGATCGGCGTCCAGGAGGCTGCGACTCGACAGGTTGACCGCGATGCTCAGGTCGACCCCCGTGCGGCGCCAGCCGGCGACGGCAGCGAGGGACAGGTCGAGCACCCGGGTCGTCAGCGGGCCGATGAGGCCGCTGCGCTCGGCGACGGGGATGAACTCGTCCGGCGAGACGCGCCCGCGCTCGGGGTGCTGCCAGCGCACCAGCGCCTCGACGCTCTCGACGTCGCCGCTGGCCGTGCGCGCCTGCGGCTGGACGTGCACCTCCACCTCGCCGTTGTTCAGCCCGCTGCGCAGCTCCGCGACGAGGGACAGCCGGCTCGGGTCGTTGGAGTCCAGCTCGGCGTCGTAGACCCGTAGCCCACGGGTGGAGGACTTGGCGTCGTACATGGCCAGGTCGGCCCGCTTGAGCAGACCGGCCGGGTCCCCCGCGTGCTCCGGGGCCAGCGCGATCCCCAGGGAGCCGCCGACCTCGACCTCGAGGCTGTCCAGTGCGATGGGGTGCTCCAGTGCGCGCAGGACGCGCCGCC
>DASQXT010000238.1:0-6006 GCA_035639575.1 Geodermatophilus sp. | reverse complement strand
AGGGACCGGAGAGCGTCGACGAACGCGGCGATCGGTCCGTTCCCGCGACCGGCGACGGTGACCGGGACGCCGGAGTCGACGAGCTCCACGACCATCTCGTCGACCTGGTCGCCGTGCGCCTGGTGGCGGTGGCCGGCGAGGGAGAACCGGCCCCACGGCGCCGCCGCGTCGGGCAGGTACTCGCTGGAGAAGGCCGCCCACATCTGCTGGGCGGTCACCTCGCCGCCCTCGTCGTCGGTGTGCCGCTGGACGACGCCGCTGAACTCGATCTGCAGCCGGCGCGGCAGGTCCAGGTGGTGCTCGGTCTTCATGATGTAGGCGACGCCGCCCTTGCCGGACTGGCTGTTCACCCGGATGACGGCCTCGTAGTTGCGGCCGACGTCCTTGGGGTCGATCGGCAGGTACGGGACCGCCCACGGCATGTCCTCGACCGGCTTGCCCGCGGCTGCGGCGTCGGCGGCCAGGGCGGTGAAGCCCTTGTTGATGGCGTCCTGGTGGGAGCCGGAGAAGGCGGTGTAGACCAGGTCGCCACCGTAGGGGTGCCGCTCGTGCACGCCCAGCTGGTTGCAGTACTCGACGGTGCGGCGGATCTCGTCGATGTCGGAGAAGTCGATCTGCGGGTCGATGCCCTGGCTGAACAGGTTCAGCCCCAGGGTGACCAGGTCGACGTTGCCGGTGCGCTCGCCGTTGCCGAACAGGCAGCCCTCGATGCGGTCGGCGCCGGCGCGGTAGCCCAGCTCGGCGGCGGCCACGGCGGTGCCGCGGTCGTTGTGCGGGTGCAGCGACAGGACGACGGAGTCGCGGCGGCCGATGTTGCGGTGCACCCACTCGATCTGGTCGGCGTAGACCGTCGGCTCGGCCATCTCGACGGTGGCCGGCAGGTTGATGATCGTCGGCCGGTCCGGCGTCGGCTCCCACACGTCCATGACGGCGTTGCAGATCTCCACGGCGAAGTCGAGCTCGGTGCCGGTGAAGGACTCGGGGGAGTACTCGAAGCGGATGTCGGTGTCGCCGGCCTGCTCGGCCAGCTTGCGGACCACCTGCGCACCGTGGACGGCGATGTCGACGATGCCGGCGCGGTCGGAGTTGAAGACCACGCGGCGCTGCAGGGTGCTGGTCGAGTTGTAGAGGTGCACGATCGCCTGCTTCGCGCCGCGCAGGGACTCGAAGGTGCGCTCGATCAGCTCGTCGCGGGCCTGGGTCAGCACCTGGATGGTGACGTCGTCGGGTACCAGGTCGTCCTCGATGAGCTGGCGGACGAAGTCGAAGTCGGTCTGGCTGGCGGCCGGGAAGCCGACCTCGATCTCCTTGTAGCCCATCCGCACCAGCAGCTCGAACATCCGCCGCTTGCGGTCGGGCGTCATCGGGTCGATCAGCGCCTGGTTGCCGTCACGCAGGTCGACGGCGCACCAGCGCGGGGCCTCGGTCGTGACCTTCTCCGGCCACGTGCGGTCGGGCAGCACGATCGGCGTGAAGGGGGCGTAGCGGGAGATCGGCATCCCCGACGGCTGCTGGGGGTGGCGGGCGTGCGGGTGGGTCTCGTTCAGGTTCCTGCTCACGGGTTCTCGCTCCTCTGGGCGCGGGCTGGACGCAGCTCCGGTGGGGCGGTCAGCGGGCGCCGGGGACGCACTCGGTCACGGCAGAGTCTCCGCGGCGAGGGGGCCGACCTAGGAGAGGGCCTCGCCGCGGCGGGTAAGCAGGAGGCTGCCGCGCACACGGCCACGGTAGCAGCGCGTCAGCCGACGTCGCAGCGACAGGTGCAGGCCGCGGCGTGCGCCGGGGGGCCCGTGCCGTCGTCGACCTCGTCGCACTCCGGCGGACACGTGCAGGTCAGGCCGTCGTCGGCGGTCCACCCGGCGGTCGCGCGCCGGCGCTCCCGCTCCTCGGCAGCACGCCGGCGTGCCGCCTCGCGTCGCCGGGCGCGCCGCTCGGCCGGCGAGTCACCCGGCACGGGGACGTCGTGGTCCTCCGGCGTCCCGGCCCGTGCCCGCTGGCGGTCCCGCGCGGTCCGGTCGAGGCCGAAGGTGAACCACGGCTGCCGGCGGTCCGGGCGGTGCGCCCACCGGTCGGCGACCTCGTCGGTGTGCTGCGTGTCCAGGTGGGCGGGCAACCGGCGCCGGGTCGCGTCCCGTGGACCGTCGGGACCCATGCCGCGGACCTCGCGACCCCCCGCATCGAGCAGGACCAGGCGCAACCCGGCCAGTTCGGCCGCCCGCGCCAGGGCACGCGACGGCAGGTCCCGGGTCCCCGCCTCGGCGTGGGCCACGGCCGACACGCTGAGCCCGGCTGCCGAGGCCAGTTCGCGTTGTGACAGGTCGGCGGTGCGCCGGATGCGCCGGAGCACCCCACACAGGTCGAAGCCGGTCGTCACCGGGCCATGGTGCGGCGCGAGACGCGTGTGCGGACCCGGCCCGCCGGACCTGTGGACGAGTCCGCGTCGCTGGAGCCGGGGACCAGGTGTCCTCCGGCAACCTCGGGCGTTGCTTGCACAGCGAAGCAGGGGTCGAGGTCATCAACCCCTGCTTCCAGGGCGAAGCAGGGGTCGAGGTCGCGGGAGGACGAGGTGCGGGCGGGCCGCCACTGCGCCGCTGCGGATCCGGGTGGGGACGGTCAGAACGACTTGCGCAGCCGCATCCTCAGCGGGCGGCCGTCGGGGTCGTCGACCAGTCGGTAGACCGGCGTCGCCCACAGCCGCGTCGGCAGTGACAGCCGCGGAGGGTGGTGCTCGCGCAACCGGCCAAGCGGGCGCGGGCCGCGGCGGCCGCCGGCGTACCAGGCGTCGAGCTCGGCCGCCGAGGTCTCCAGCGTCCGCACGAACGCCTCGGGGTCGAGCAGGTCGTCGTCCTCGCTGCCGTCAGCGGCCCGGTCGAGGTGTTCCCGGGCCAGTTCCAGCCGCAGGTCGCGGGCGAAGGCGCGGGCGCCGTCGCCGGTGCCGGCCGGGTCGCGGGGCTCGCGCGGGTCCCGGGTCGTGTCCAGGACGGCGGAGGAGAGCTCGCTGTCGTGGGTCCAGGAGCGCCGGTTGAAGTTGTCGCTGCCGACGCTGGCCCACACGTCGTCCACCACGCAGACCTTGGCGTGCACGTAGACCGGCGTCCCCTCGTGGTTCTCCACGTCGAACGCGTGCACCCGGCCGCGCCCCGCCCGCCGGCACATCTCCAGGGCCTGCCACCGGCCCACGTACTGCGCCCGCTCCGCGACCGCGCCGTCCTGGTCGGGCACCCGCGGCACCACGACGACCAGGTGCAGCTCCGGGTTCTCGGCCAGCGCCCGGGCGAACAGCCGGGCCACGTCCTCCGACCACATGTACTGGTCCTCGAGGTACACCAGGCGGCGAGCCTGCTTGATCGCCTTGGAGTACCCGCGGGCCACCGACCGCTCGCCGCGCGGTGCGAAGTCGTACGGCGGGCGGATCGCCGGGTACGTGCGCAGGTTCTGCACCAGGTGCGGGCCGCAGGGAGGTGGGGGCGGCAGCTGCGGCGGCAGCGGGGTGGGTTCGAGCCGGGCGCCGCGCAGCCGGTCGAGCACCCAGGAGATCGGGTTGCCCGAGTCGGCGTTGGTCGGGTCGTCCCAGCGCTCGCGGAACACCGTGTCGAGCACGCCCACCGCCGGCCCCCGCAGCATCAGCTGGACGTCGTGCCAGGGCGGGTGGTCCCCGTAGGCCGCCGACATCGCCAGCGGCTGCGGGTCGCCCCTGTGCTCGCCGTCGTCCCGGCGGCTGTGGCACAGGTCGATCCCGCCGACGAAGGCGACGTCCTGGGTCGCGTCCTGGTCGTGCCGCAGGACGACGAGCTTCTGGTGGTGGCTGCCGCCGCGGCGCACCCGCTGGTCGAGGATCACCTCCCCGCCGCCGTGCTCGACCTCGTCGTCCAGCGCCCGGTTCTCCTCCGCGCTGAACGACATCCAGTCCACGTGGGAGCGCCACACCAGCCCGCGCACGCAGACCCCGCGGCGCACCGCGTCGGTGAACAGCTGGGCGACGGTCGGCCCGCCCGGACGCAGCTGCTCGTCGGGGTCGCCCCGCCAGTCGGTGAAGAACAGGTGGTCGCCGGCGTCCAGGCGCTCGACGCACTCGACCAGCCGGTCGAAGTAGGTGGCGCCGTGCACGAGCGGCTCGACGAGGTTGCCCTCGGTGAACGGGGGCAGCGACGTCGACGGGTTGCCCCGTTCCTCGGCGGTCAGCAACCAGCGCTCGACGTCGTCCACCCGGCGATCACAGCGTTCCGCCGGTGGGGACGCAACCACGGCCCTCCCCACGGACGTCGGTAGCCTGTGCACCCGTGGCCCTCGTCGTCCAGAAGTACGGCGGCTCGTCCGTCGCCTCCGCAGCGCACATCAAGCGCGTCGCCGAGCGGATCGTGGCGGCCAAGGAAGCGGGCGACGACGTCGTCGTCGTGGTCTCCGCGATGGGGGACACCACCGACGAACTGCTCGACCAGGCCGCGCAGATCACCGACGCCCCGGCCGGTCGCGAGCTGGACATGCTGCTCACCGCGGGGGAGCGCATCTCCATGGCCCTGCTGGCCATCGCGATCAACACCCACGGCTACGAGGCCCGGTCGTTCACCGGCTCGCAGGCCGGGGTGATCACGACCTCCAGCCACGGCAGGGCGCGGATCATCGACGTCACGCCCGGCCGGCTGCGGGACGCCCTCGACGAGGGCTCGATCGTCATCGTCGCCGGCTTCCAGGGCGTCAGCCAGGACACCAAGGACGTCACCACGCTGGGCCGGGGCGGCTCCGACACCACCGCCGTGGCCGTCGCCGCGGCGCTGCAGGCCGACGTCTGCGAGATCTACACCGACGTCGACGGCGTCTTCACCGCCGACCCGCGCATCGTCCCGAACGCCAAGCGGCTCGACACCATCACCTACGAGGAGATGCTCGAGCTGGCCGCGTCCGGGGCGAAGGTGCTCATGCTCCGCTGCGTCGAGTACGCCCGTCGCTACGGCATCCCGGTGCACGTCCGCAGCTCCTACTCCCAGCTCCCCGGCACCACGGTGACCGGCTCGATGGAGGACCTCACGGTGGAACAGGCCATCATCACCGGCGTCGCGCACGACCGCTCCGAGGGCAAGATCACCGTCTTCGGGGTGCCCGACCGGCCGGGTGAGGCCGCGCAGCTGTTCCGCGTGCTCGCCGAGGCCGAGGTCAACGTCGACATGATCGTGCAGAACGTGTCGACGGACGCCAGCAAGCTCGCCGACATCTCCTTCACGCTGCCCAAGAGCGACGGGCCGGCGGCCCTCGCCGCGCTGGAGAAGGTCAAGCACACCATCGGCTACACCGACGTCACGTTCGACCAGCACATCGGCAAGGTGTCGCTGGTCGGGGCGGGCATGCGCTCCCACCCGGGCGTGTCCGCGCGCTTCTTCGGCGCGCTGGCCGACGCCGGGGTCAACCTGGAGCTGATCAGCACCTCGGAGATCCGCATCTCCGTGGTGTGCCGGGACACCGACGTGGACCTCGCCGTCCGCGCGGTGCACGACGCCTTCGACCTCGGCACCGACGAGGCGCAGGCGGTCGTCTACGGAGGGACGGGACGATGACGGGCTCCACCGACAGCGGCCTGCGGGTCGGCGTCGTCGGCGCCACCGGCCAGGTCGGCGCCGTGGTGCGACAGCTCCTCGCCGAGCGGGACTTCCCCCTCGGCGAGCTGCGCTTCTTCGCCTCCGCCCGCTCCGCGGGCAGCACCCTGCCGTGGGGGGACGGCGAGATCACCGTCGAGGACGCCGCGACCGCCGACCCCACCGGCCTGGACATCGCCATCTTCTCGGCCGGTGCCTCCACCTCGCGGGTGCAGGCGCCGCGGTTCGCCGAGGCCGGGGTGACCGTCATCGACAACAGCTCGGCCTGGCGCCGCGACCCCGACGTCCCGCTGGTCGTCAGCGAGGTCAACCCGCACGCCCTCGCCGACATCCCCAAGGGCATCATCGCCAACCCGAACTGCACCACGATGGCCGCGATGCCGGTGCTCAAGCCGCTGCACGACGAGGCGCAGCTGGTCCG